>SKLG01000075.1 GCA_007123335.1 Anaerolineae bacterium
CGCGGGGAGCGTCGGCTTTACCCGCAAGTTGTTGATGGACGTCCTGGCCGTGCCCGAGCTGCGCGACACCGAGTTCCGCTTCATGGACATCTCGGAAGAGAACCTGGAGATGGTGACCAACCTGTGTCGCAAGATGATCGCCGACAACGATCTGCCGGCGACCATCGTGCCCACGACGAGCCAGCGCGAGGCCATCGCCGGCGCGGACTATGTCATGTCCGTGGTGCGCGTCGGCGGGCTGGAGGCGTTCGGCCATGACGTCGAGATCCCGCTGAAATATGGCGTGGACCAGTGCGTGGCCGACACGCTAGGGCCGGGGGGCATCTTTTACGCCCTGCGCAGCATCCCGGTGCTGCTGGACATTGCCCAGGACATGCGCGAGACCGCGCCGAGGGCGCTGTTCATCAACTATTCGAACCCCATGGCGATGAACAGTTGGGCGGTGCGCCGCGCCGGTGGCGTGTTCTATGTCGGGCTGTGCCACGGCGTGCAGGGCGGCCACGAGCTGATCGCCAGGGCGCTGGGGCTGCCCAGCGAGGAGGTGGACATCGTCTGCGCCGGCATCAACCACCAGACGTGGTATGTCCAGGTGACCCACCAGGGCGTGGACATGACCGGCAAGGTCCTAGAGGCGATGGAGAACAACCCCGAGATCGCCGAGCGCGAGCCGGTGCGTATCGACGTGCTGCGCCGCTTTGGCTACTTCTCCACCGAATCCAACGGGCACCTGAGCGAATATGTGCCCTGGTATCGCAAGCGGCCCGACGAAATCCACAAGTGGATCTATAACGGGACCTGGATCGGCGGGCGCACCGCGGGCTATTTGAACCACTGCCGCGAGAGCCGCGACGAGTACCGCGAGATGTACCCCAAGTGGATGAGCGGCGAGGCGGAGGTGATCGCTCTCGGCCAGCGCACGACGGAGCACGCCTCGCACATCATCGAGGCGCTAGAGACGGGGCGGACCTATCGCGGGCATTTCAACGTGGGCAACACCGGGCTGATCCCCAACCTGCCCGAGGGCTGCACCGTCGAGCTGCCCTGCTACGTCGACCGCAACGGCATCTCGCCGGCGTGGAACGGCCCGCTGCCCATGGCCTGCGCGGCCACCTGCCGGGTGAGCGTGAACGTACAAGAGATGGCGGTGGAGGCGGCGCTCACCGGCGATCGCGAGCTGGCCAAGCTGGCCGTGCTCCACGACCCGCTCACCGGCGCCGTGTGTGACCCCGACGAGGTGTGGGCCATGTGCGACGAGATGTTTGAGGCGCTGGCCCCGTGGTTGCCGCAGTTCAACGGTGAGGGGCGCACTTGGAAGGACATCCCGCCGCCGGCGCAGGGGACGTTGAGGATGGTGGAGCCCTCGTAGGACTGATCCACTAAAAAGACCGTCGGCCATGAGCCGACGGTCTTACTACTCCCCACATGCCCCTGACTGGACTCGAACCAGTACGCCCTAATGGGCACAGGCCCTCAACCTGCCGCGTATGCCAATTCCGCCACAGGGGCTATCAAGAGTTATTATAGGCCCTTTGCCCCACTTGTCAACTGGACGTTTCGCGGTAGAATAGCCATGTCCTGTGAGGGTGGACGACGCCGTTTCGACATAACAGCCAGGAGGGGCATGATGCGCATTGTGCTGGATGCCATGGGGAGCGATCACGCCCCCGAGGTTGACGTCGAGGGGGGCGTGCGGGCGGCGCGGCGCTTTGGGCACGAGATCGTGTTGGTCGGCCAGCGGCAGGCCATCGAGGCCGAGCTGGCCAAGCACGACACCGCCGATCTGCCCCTGTCCATCGTCGAGGCCAGCCAGGTCGTGGCCATGGATGAGCATCCCAGCCAGGCGGTGCGTAATAAGCCCGACGCCTCTATCGTGGTGGGCATGAACCAGGTGCGCGAGGGCCACGCCGACGCCCTCGTCTCCATGGGCAACTCGGGCGGCGTGCTGGCCGCGGCGGTGGCCAGCGTGGGGCGGGTAGGGCGTATCCCCGGCGTCCACCGGCCGGCGCTCTCGACGGTGTTCCCGCACATGGATGGCTTTTCCTTCCTGCTCGACATCGGCGCCAACACCGACTGCAAGCCGGAATGGCTGGTCCAGTTCGCGCTCATGGGCGCCGTGTACGCCCGCAACGTGCTGGGCATCGATAACCCCCGGGTGGCGCTGCTCTCCAACGGTGAGGAGGAGACCAAGGGCAACAAGCTGGTGCAGGACACCCGCGAGCTGTTGCGCCAGCTCTCGTTGAACCTGGTGGGCAACGTGGAGGGCAAGGACCTGACCCGTGGCCTGGCCGATGTCATTGTCACCGATGGTTTTGTAGGCAATGTGGCGCTCAAGACGGCCGAGGGCGTGGCCTCGATGATCCTGGCTCTGCTCAAGAACGAGATCAAGAGCCGCCCGCTGGCCATGGTTGGCGGGCTCCTGGCCAAGCCGGCCTTCAAGGCCGCCGGACGTCGCCTCGACTATCGCGAATATGGCGGCGCCCCGCTGTTGGGCGTCAATGGCGTGGTCATCATGGGGCATGGCCGCTCCGACGCCCTGGCGGTGGAGAACGCCATCGGCATGGCCATCACCGCCGTGGAGGGCAATCTCATCGAGACGATCCGCCAGGATATTCAGGACGCCATGACCATTCTGTCCAAGGCCCCCAAGAGCGACTGAGCGGGCGACTCGCGCCATAACGGGCCACCAACCAACGAGGTAGCGCATGGAGAGCTTTGTCAATCAGCCTTTTTTAGAGAAGCGGCGCAAATACGCCCAGTGGGGCAGCTATGTGGGCTTTGGCGCCCTCTTTGCCGGGCTGTTGCTGACCACTCGCTATCCGCTGTGGGCCTATGTGTGCCTGCTTGTCGGCCTTATCGGGGCCAG
>SKLG01000377.1 GCA_007123335.1 Anaerolineae bacterium
GCCCTTGAGGCGATAGGCCATGGTCATCAGGCTGGTGGGCAGGTGATAGCCGTCGGTGATCATCTCTGCCGTGAGGCGATCCTGCACCAACGCCGCCTCGAGCATCCCGGCGTGGCGCTTGGGACCGATGCGCCGCACCATGGACATGCCGCTCCACAGGTGGGTGATGTGGCTCAGGCCCACGTTCATCGCCTGGCACACCTGCTCATAGAGGGCGTCCGAGTGGCCGCCGGCGACGAGGACGCCCCGGCGGGCCAGCTCGGCGATCATGGCCATGGCCCCCTCGCGCTCTGGCGCCAGAGTGACGCGGCGCAGGTCGTCGGCATAGCTGTAGAGCCGCTCCCTCTCGGCGGCGTCGGGCATGCGCAGCAGCTCGGCGGCATGGGCGCCCCGCTGCTCCAGCGAGAAAAAGGGACCTTCCATGTGGATGCCCAGAGAGCGGGCCTCGCCGGGCCCCGGCGCATGGGTGACCTCGCGGATGGCGTCGAACGCCTGCCAGATGGCGGGCAAGGGCGCGCTGGCGGTGGCGGGCAAAAAGCTGGTGGTGCCAGCGCGCAGGTGTCGCCGGGCCACGACGCGCACCGCCTCGGCGGTGCCGTCGGTGCAGTCGGCGCCATCGCCGCCGTGGAGGTGAATGTCCACCAGGCCGGGACAGACGATCCCCCCGTCGGCGTCGAGACGCTCCGCCCCTTCCGGCAGCGGCACCTGGGCGATGGTGCCCACATCGATGATCTGCTCCCCCTGGATGAGCACCACACCCTGAGGGATGATGCGTGTAGGCGTATAGACGGCGCCGTTTACAATGGCGAGCATAAACCCTCCTGGATAGGTCCAGATGGTCTAGATCTCAAAGGGTATGTCCAGACGGGCGAACAGGTTGCGCAGATAGGCGACGGAGCGTTGCACCGCCGAATCGAGGGCCGGCACCCGGCCGATGTCGATGGCCACATACCCGGCGAACTCGTGCTTTTTCAGCGCGGTAAAGACGCCCACCCAATCCACGGTGCCCTCGCCCAGCGCCCGGTGGTCGTTGACCTTGCCGTCGTTGTCGGCCACGTGCAGGTACATGATGCGCTGGCCCAGCTTTTCCACGCTGAGGGGCAGGATCTCCTTTTGCGCGTGCTGATGGGCGGTGTCCAGCGCGGCGCCGAAATTGTCCGCACCCACATGCTCCATCAGCCGCAGCAGGGCGTCGGTGTTGCTGATCATCTCACCCACTCGCGGCTCGAGGCAGAAGGGCAGCCCCGCCTCCCTCGCCCGCTCGGCACAGTGCTGAAAGGTCGAGACCAATACGTCCCACTGGGCCTCCCAGGAGAACTCGGGGTCCACGGCGACGCGAAACTCGATGCCATAGTTGAGCATCTCTTGATAGGGCCGTTCGCCGAGAAAGCGCAGCGGCGGCGTATAGCTGTCGATCTGGATGGTGGCGCAGCGGAAAAAGGTGGCCAGCTCCAGCGCGACGTCGAACAGCTCGAACGCCCGTTGGCGCTGCGCCGGGTCCATGCTCACCAGCTCGGGGATCACGGGGCAAAAGTTCACCACCTGCAGACCCAGTTGCAGGCAGATCGCGCGAATATCGTGGCGCTGCTCATAGACCTCCAGCAGGTTGTCGCCGGCCGAGGCGCCCTCTAGTTCGACATAATGAAAGCCCAGGTTGGCCATCGCCCGCAGCGCCGCCGGGAACTGCTCCACCGGCACCGGATAGCCGTACTTGCTGATGGCATAGAGCCAGCAGCAACTGATGCGCATCCGCTCGTCGTCCATGATTCCTCCTTGCTGTGACGCAGGCAATCTGTGGGATCGGCGTCAGATCAGCGTATCGTCGTCCAGCAGGGCCTCGTCCTCGGTTTCCACGTCAAGGTCCTCGATAAGGGCCTCCACCTCCTCCTCCGAAAGGAGACCCTGCGCCTTGAGGATGTAGGCGACGAGCAACTGCTCGGGAAGGGCGCCCTCGACCATCGTCGTCTCGTTGATGATCGTGCGTGGCACCCCCTGGACGCCATACTTGTTGGCCAGGTGGGGGAACTCGATGGATTCGACCATGTCGGCGCGCACCTTGGGGCTGGCCACGGCCAGACTGTGGGCGGCGCGCACGGAGGTGGGGCAATAGGGGCAGGTGGGCGTGACAAATACCTGGAGATGAACGTCGTCATCGATCCGCTCCAGCTCGGCCAGCGTCTCGTCGTCCAGCTCGGTGCTGCCGGTGGAGACGTCGACGATGGCCTCGACCAACGAGGTGAACTCGTAGCCCGAGGGGATGCCGTAAAAGCGCACGCCATAATCCACGTCGCTCCTCACCACCGTGGCCGGGATCTTGGTCACGCCATAGCTGTCGGCCATGTCCTTGTCCGTCACCAGGTTATACACCTCGAGGGTGATCTTGTCCGAGAGGGCTTCCACTTCGCGAAGCACCTGCTCGGTCTCCTGGCAGAACTGGCAGGCCAGGGTCTGGGTGAAATAGACAAGCCGGACCGGCTGTTCCATCGTTTTGCCCAGGTGTTCCTCCAGGAACTGGCGATCTTGATCATTCAACAGAGCCATGCTTTTACCTCCTTATGATTCGATCGCCGCCGGCTGGGTGTTGATGCGACGGATGGGTTCAGAGTCGAATTTTGGTCGACGATCATAGGTATACAGACCGTTCACTTCTTGCTCGATATCGTACAGTTGCGTGTAGCAAAAGGCGCAGATGCGCGGATGGTTCAGCAGCGCCTCGGTGAGGGCGCGATAGCGGGCCAGGAACTCGTCCTCGGAGCGCGGGCGCCCCTCGACGCCGCCATAGCCCCAGCCCTCCTCGTCCTGCTGGCCGGGGTTCCACCAGATGCCGCCATACTCGCTGACGAAATA
>SKLG01000522.1 GCA_007123335.1 Anaerolineae bacterium
AGAAGAGTGCGCTGGGGACGAAAAGGGGCGGGGTCGGGCTCGAAAGAGCCCGACGGCGGGAGCGGCCCAGCCCCCGCCCGCCACGGCCATCCGCAGGATGGTATCGACATGGCTTCAGCGATGTCGATCTGGCGGGCTTGGGGGGCGCAGGACGACCTGCCCCCTGCTGGCCGCAAGGGCTCGATGCCCGCGGCGGCCAGAGTGCCTGCCCTGGCCACGACGCCTGGTCGCCAGAGGACAGGGAGACGACCAGACGCGAGATCGCCTGCCGATCTCATGAACCGGCGTCTGGTCGTCGCCTGTGTGCGCACGGGTGGTTACGCGCGCTTACGCGTCCATGACGGCGTAGTCGAGGGTGACGGGGATGTGCAAGAGCGCCTTGAGCGCCTGCTGGATGGGCGAAGTGTAGCGCTGGCGGATGCGCTGCTGGACGAAATCGCTGGGCACCAGCAGCGTGGCCACGGTTCCTTGCACGTCGATGAGCAGCGTGCGCGCCAACCAGGTCTGATAGACGCCGGGCGAGACCTGCTCGTGGAGCAAGCCTTGGGCCTGCTCCCACAGCTCGACGAGGCCCTCCTCGACGTCGCGCTCTTGGGCGGTGCGCTGGCGCCACTTGCGGGCCAGGCGCAGCGCCTCGTCGATATCCAGCACCTCCTGCTGGGTGCCGTCGGCAGCGGGCTCTTCCGGCGATACGGTGCGGCCCTTGAGGAAGCGCATGCGCGTGTAGCGTTTGACCTTGATCATCTCGGCCTGGGCCAGAAAGCCGATGGCCATGAGCTCGTCGATCCCCGGCTGTAGCTTCTCCTTCACCTTGGCCGGGTAGCGGTAGTAGGCCATGCCCAGCTGCTGGGAGAGCTGAAAGATGTCGATCTCCAGGCGGCGCGTCTTGTGCAGCTTCTTGTCCAGAAAGCGATACAGCCGTCGGGCGATGGGCGTCCTGAGCCGGTAGAAGGTCTCCAGATCCAGCTGCTTGAGGTAGCCTGACTGGAGGCTGCGCCAGACCTCCTCGCCCCAGACGATGTAGCCGGGGGCGCCCCCGCGGCGTAGCGAGGGGACGCGTTCCATAGTAATTGATTATAAACAGAAGTATATCATTCTAAAAAACATCGCACAATATACAGATGAACTCGGCATGGTGGATTTGCTACAATACGCTCAACAATGCCCGAAAGAGAGCGCCCATCATCCTACTCCCATGTCGAATGGTCCGTGGAGGAGGCACTGAGAAGGGGGCTATTGGTGGAGGTGGAGGCGGAGCTGTGTGAGTGGGCGCGACTGCCGGTGACGGTGCGCCTGAGCCAGGCCGTGGATGAGCAGCTCATTCCTACTCTGGCGCAAGAGGAGGAGGGCGAGAACGCCGACAACCGGTGTTTTGACGTCCTCTGGGCAGCCCGCGAGGCCATCGAAGCGGCGAATCCTTGGGATCATCAGGCCGCCTTCACCGTCACGATCGCCGGGCGCACGCTGGAGCTATGCGTCGTCATCGACACGACGCATGGGCGCGCGTTGCATGTCCTTGCCGCCGCCGAGGCCCTGGAAGCGCGAGCATGACACGATGCCCCATGCACCCATTGGCCCTAACACTCCTCAGGGTTTTGGCTGTTCTCTGACTCATCCAGCCGAAACGGCTCGCCCACCCCACCCAGAGGCCTTATTGATCTCTAGAAAGAGCATTTTGTCCCACTGGGATGGCTAAAGGCTCTAGACACCCTCTTTCTCCCACCTGGCTACCTCTTGCGAGGGACTCCTGCTCGGGCGCCCATTTCAGGACCTTCCGAATAGGTCACTCGCCTGCAAAAGCATATGCCGTGTACGGCGTTCATTGCCGACAGCCCTGTTATACCCGGCATCTAGAGGATCAGCAAGCCCAACGTCATTGGCTCACCCTCGCCGGGAATCTCCCGTTTTCGCGGCAGATGGCGCATGGAAGGCTGCTCGTAGGCCAAGATACCCTCGCAGGAACCTCTGCCGCTTCCTCAAAGGCGCTGGCGCTCGAAGCGCCGTGTCTGACAACATCGGTGTCGGTACCAGCTTCTTGGATCGTCATTGGCGCATCGTCAACACCAGCGGCAAAAAGCTGCGCCACCGCATCCCATAGGCGAACGGGCAGGTGTAGGGCGCACTCTCGCTGCATACGCCCCAATACTCGCCGACAGGGCCTTCATACCGCACCTTCCAGGGCTCTCTAAAGGCCTGGAAAAGGATCCCCGACAGGCCCGCCGCATCCAACGCGTCCAGCGTCTGCTCGATCACCAGATGTTGATTGGCCGGGCTTGCGACGCCGCACTGCTGCCCTGTGTAAGCGTTGGTCGGCATATAGTCATCGGGGCCGGCAGGCCAGCCGAACTCGGTCAACAACACCTCTTTATCCGAGTAGTGGTCGCGCATGGCCTGGTAGCGGGCGACGGTAAACGCGGCGGCATCCTCTGCCGGGGTGCAAGGGTAGAGGCCCGAATACTTGTTCTCCCACCAGGGATAGATGTTCACGCCGATCCAATCCACTTGGGAAGCCAACCCCCAGGTCCGGCAGGGCCAGGCCTCGTCGCACCATCCCCACCAGGAGTCGATATAGCCCACCGGCTGCGAAACGCCAGCCTCCACGACCTGGTTCAGACAGTCTCGTATGATCGGCTCGGCCACGGCCACGCCGTGTCGGATGCGCACCTCCGAGCCACAGCTCAGGCGTACGACAGTCTGGGGCTGCACCTTGGCGCGTTGGATGCCAGCGGCAATGGATGCCTGGTTGAATGTCGCATCACCGTCCAGCCAGATGATGGCGATGACCTGCAACCCATATCGCTCTGCCGCCGCATAGACGGGGTCAAACTCGGCCATGG
>SKLG01000216.1 GCA_007123335.1 Anaerolineae bacterium
ATCGCCGCCCAGGATGGCGTGCCTCCGCGGCAGGTCGCCATCAGCAAGCTCCAGGAGTCGCTGCTGGAACAGGGCGTCTATCTGGGATAATAGACAAGGCGCGGGTTGCATCTCGCGCCTTGTCCTCGTCATTGCGTTCGCTCAGGTAAGCCGCCATGTGGCGATCTTTTTGGGGCCTAGCCCAAAGGCTAGCTGCCCCTCCGCAAAGGGCAGCGCCTCGCCGATGGGCACACTCTCCAGATTCACCGGCGTCGCCTGGGTGTAGCCTTGGCCGTCGCTGGTCAGCGTGTCGATGCGCAGCACGACGTCGATCTCCTCCAGCCAGGGATTGAACAGCCGCAGCTCCAGCCCGTCGCCCACGGCGCGGGCGCTGGTGAGCACAGCCCGGCCGTCGAGGCTCAAGAAGGAGGCCTCGGCGGGCAGGGTGGCGTCGGCGTTGCCGCGTTGCAGAGCCACGTCCTTGGGCTGCAATTGGGCGCTGCGCAGACCGGCGTTGAGCCGCTGGCCCAGCTCCGTCAGCTTGACCGGATCGGGCGCCTCCGCCAGCGGCACAATGTCGTAGCGGAAGGACCAATCGCCTAGTAACAAGCCCTGCGGCTCGCCGTTGGTCATGACCGTGCGGCGAGTGCTGCGCAACAGGGTCAGCGCGATGGGCCGCTCGGGCAGGTCGCGCACCGCCGACTCGATCAAGCCGCGGGCCACCACCGCCAAACCTCGCGTCCCATCATAGACCGCCGTCCAGGATTGCTGCGGCTTGGTTTCTACCTCTAGTTCGCGGTAGAGATGGTTGTCCTCGCGCAGCGCTATCGGCCGCTCCACGACGTCAAAGGCGCTGTCGGCCCAGTAGGTCGCGGTTGCCGCCCCGCTGGGGAACAGCACCCGCAGGCGATGGTCGGCGGCGTTGTTGTGTACCGTCGTCTCGACCTCCAGGCGGTCGCTGCCGGGCCGCAGGCTGAGCCGGTGATCGACGATCAGGTCCACCAGCTTTTCCGCGCGCACCATGTTGTCGTCAAAGACAAAGCGCTCGGGCACCTGCATCGTCGTGCGCACGCGAAAAGTGGCCAGCATGGGGCCGTCGTGGACCAGGGCGACCTGCGCCCTATTGGCGCTGGAGACGAACGCCTGATCGTTGACCGCCATGCCATGGAACCAGCCGTCACCGATGTCGGCCGCGTCCTCCAGGGTGAGCAGACGCTCATAGACCTGGCCGCTGCGCTTGTCCAGCAGGGTCACCGTGCCGTTGGGCTCGATGGTCACCTGAAGGAGTTCGTTGGCCATGGCGCGCTCGCTGATGGCCAGGCTGGGCGACGTCGGGTGGCGGGTTGGCAGGCCCTTCTCGCCCTCTCTCACCGTGAGGGTGGTATAGCCCATGGGCGGAATGTAAAGCGGCAGGCTCACGGTGACGTCGTGGGTGCTATAGCCCTCTGGGAATTTGGTGTCATACAACCGCACCTTGGAGCGATTCATCGCCTGGCTGAGGCGCTGGTAGGGGATCTCCTCGTTGATCTCGGTCTCATAGATGCGAAAGGCGGGTTTGGGCTCAAAGCCAAAGAACTCGTTAAAGGTGCGCCACGTCGTCGGGATTTGCAGGGTGAGCTCGACGGTCTCGTCCAGCGTCCGGGGTAGCGGGTTAAAGACGACCACGCGCAGCTCATCGTCCCCCACCTCGCCCTCAACGTGGGCAGCCACCTTGATGGCCGCATCGTCGGTGATCTGCTCGCCAATCTGCCGGCACTGGCTGAAGCGGAAGCGCATGTCCTCATGCACCTGATCGATGCTGCATCCACAGATCGAGTCGTGGGGATGGTTCTTGAGCAGCCAGGTCCAGGCCACGTTGAGGAACCCCTGAGCGTCGGCCAGGGCAGTGTGGTGATGATCGTTGGCGAGTTTGTCGCCCAACGCAGCCAACGCAAAGGCGCTCAAGGGCTCGGCCCAGTGGCAGAGTAGCGCCTGACACTCGGCGTTAGCCTGACGAATCCAAACCCGGCTCGAGAGCACGCCGGGGATCAGCCATTGGCTGTCGATGGACGACGGATCGCGGCCCGGTTCGCGCAGCTCTCCCTCCACCAGGGTGGCGATGCGCTCGGCCTGGGGGAGCATCTCCTCGAGATAGGCGTCCAGGCTGGTGTGCACGATCTCGAAATCCCCTTCGGCGTCGTCCATGCGCCGGGTCAGCACCTCGTAATAGTCCTGATCCCACTCCTGATGGTCGGCGCCATCGAAAAGCAGGATCGGGTCGACCTCGGTGGCCTCGGCTTCGCCCTTGAGGTGCGCGTCGAACTCGGCCAGGGCTTCGTCAGCATCAAACACATGATCGCGATCAAAGGCGTGGCGCACCTGGGCCGCATAGGTCGAGTATCCGATGGCGCCGAATTTGTAGCAGGGCAGATCGGTGCCGTCGGCGCCGCGCCAGAGGAGGTGACGGGTACCGATATGGTTGACGCCGCGCCAGAGGAACCCACCATGGATGCCAAATCCGGCCAGGATTTGGGGCATCTGATCGGTGTGGCCGAACAGGTCACAGACAAACCCCGCAGCGGAGGGCTGTCCGCCGAATTCGAGGGCCAGCTCGCGCCCCCTGCGCAGGTTGCGCACCAGCGACTCGCCCGAGACGAGAAATTCATCGGGCAGGACGTACCAGGGGCCGATGATCAGCTTGCCCTCACGGGCCAGCCGCTCGACGGTGGCGCGCCGTTCAGGGCGCACCTCTAGATAATCCTCCAGGATGATGGCCTGGCCGTCGCAGGTAAAGGGGCCGCGCAGCCGACCATCCAGCAGGCCATCGATGACCCGATCCAGCAGTTGCACCAGGCGATAGCGAAAAACCTGAA
>SKLG01000116.1 GCA_007123335.1 Anaerolineae bacterium
GGGCCACCGCCGAGTTCGTGGGCGAAGAGGAAGTCGATGGCCTGAAGGTCAAGCACTATCGGTACGCTCAGGATGAACTCTTTTTCGGCGATTATTACACGCAGACGGCTCAGGCACTGGCCGATGTCTGGGTAGCCACCGAACATGATGTCTATGTCAAGGCGATCCTGCAGTGGGAGGGCAATACTCCAGACATGGGCGATGGCCAGTTCGCCCTGGAATCGCGAGTCACCGATATCAACCATCCCATCGTCATCACGCCGCCCGAAGGCGTCAGTCCGCCACAGATCCCCGATGACGTGGTCATGATGCGCGATGCCAGCGAGATCGCGCTGGTGGAGGATATCGTCTACTACCAGACGCGTTCCGCGCCCAGTGAGGTTGCCGATTACTACAAGGCCATGATGCCCATGCGTGGGTGGACGCTCGAGTTCGACTCGCGGGATGAACAAGACAAGCAGGCGCCCCCTCAGGGATTGCAGCCGATCTCCATGCGTTTTCGCAAAGAGAACCGCGTGCTCAACATGTCGATGCAGCCTGGCGTCACGACATTGGTAATCTTTGCCGTGATTGCCGATTAGGTTGACAGGCTTGGCTACGACGGAGGAGAGTCGTCCCTTGGAGCGTTGGATGGAGCAGAGCGCGTTGGGCGCCAGGGTGGGCATGGTCATCCCGGCCTATTTTTCGAACAAGCCAGCGGATGAGCTGGTGCGTGAGCTCTTGTACATGACCCTGGCCGATTGCCATCACTATTTGCCCTTGGAGCAGATCTGGGTGGTGATCGATGGCGACGAGCGCACAGCACGGCTCGCTGCGGAGCTGCAAGGACGCATGGCACGGGAGCAGGGCAAGAGCTTTCATTGTATGGCTTTGCCCGCAAATGGTGGCAAGCTATGGGCCATGCAGCAGGGCATCGTCGCCCTGTTGGCAAACTGCCCGGGTGTCGAGTATGTCGTCATCCGTGATGGCGATGGCGATCATGTCGCCTCAGATATGCCGCGCCTGGTGCGAGCCGTGCGCTTTGTCGCCGAGGCCTATGGACATACGCGGGTCATCACCATCGGTGCAAGGCGCAGTCGGCATCGGCCCATGGGTTGGCTGCGCGGTGAGCTGGAACACCTGTTGGATCAGATCACGATGGATGCGTTGGCTTTTGCGTTGGCGCGTGAGGGACGGGCGCTCAACGTACGTCATTGCCTGGGGGACGGCGCGCCTGACCTCAGCAGTGGGTACAAGGTCTATGGACGTGAGATGGCAGAGGTCCTGTTCTGTGATGCCGAACCGAGGCTTGAGGGTCTGACGCCTCATGACTATTGGCACTATGGTCCCGAGACGATGACCATCGTGGAGGCGGTTTTGCAGGACGCCGTCCTGGCCGAGGTGCCGCGACTTACCTGGGATGGCCAGCCGACGACCTCCTTTGGCGAGTTTCGCCTCATCTCGCTGTATGGCGAGTTGCTCACCTGGTTGTTCTGTCGGCTGAACATGCCGTTGGCGGCGGCGGCGCAGATGATCGACAACCGCGCGCCGGTGCTCGCACTGGGTACCACGTCACAGGGCCAGGAGATGCTCGTCGCACTGCGCGCCTATGCTCTCGACAAGGTGCGCGCCGTGCGGCAAGACAGTGCGCCAATACCGGATGCCATGCCATCCCTGCCGTTCCTCTGATGCGCAAGAGTGGATGCTGATGCAACGCCCCGGAGCGGCCCAAAAGGCGCCCACTCGGCGCCATAGTTCAAGGGGAAACACGTGAGCACCTTGACAGTTTTGACGCGCCTATGATCATCTCAGGCATTCCATGAATCTTTACAGCGCCGCCAAACGCGCATGGCGACACCCTGTAGGCCAGATAGCCATCGTCCTGGCTATTACGGCGGTGGCGGCCGGGCTGCGTTTTGTGGCCATCGATGCTTGGCCGCCCGGCCTCTACCATGATGAGGCCTATAACGGGCTTGATGCGTTGGGTGTGCTGCAACTGCTGGATAGCACGCCATGGCCGGCCAATCTTTGGCGCCTGCCGGTATTCTTTGAGGCCAATAACGGCCGAGAGCCCCTGTTTATCTATTTGCTCACCATTTCCGTGCGTATCTGGGGCCGATCTCCGGGTGCGTTGCGGGTGGTATCTGCCCTGCTGGGGACACTGACCATCCCCGCACTCTATGGGTTGGGTAGGGAGCTGTTCGATCACGAGGTTGGCGTCGTAGCCGCCCTGCTGGCCACCACAACGGTGTGGACGCTGAACGCGAGTCGTGTGGCCTTTCGCGCGGTGGCCATGACGCCACTGTTGGCGTTGGCGCTGATGTTGCTGTGGCGTGGGCTAAAGGAGCAAAGATGGGGAGTTCTGATCCTGGGTGGGCTGGCCTATGGCCTGAGCTTTTACACCTATCTGGCAGCGCGCATGAGTATCATCGCCCTGTTCTTTTTTATGGCCTATATGCTGCTGTGGCATCGTCAGCATGTGTGGTTGCGGGGCTGGCTGCTTTTCGCGCTGGTGGCTGCGCTTGTCGTTATGCCCCTGGTCGGATATGCTCTCAGGAACTGGGACACCACCGTAGGGCGCATGGGTCAGGTCTCATTGCTGAGCCCGCATATCCACGGCGGCAATGTATGGGCGGCGCTGCTGCGGAGCACATGGCGAACGTTGGGCGCTTTTTTCTGGCGGGGTGATTTCATCCCGCGTCATAACGTGCCGCTGCGCCCCGTCTGGACGCCATGGATCTCGGTGGCATTCCTTGGGGGACTGATTCTCAGCGTGCGTCGCATGAGGCAGCCTGCTTATGCCCTGGTGGTCATCTGGTTTGCAGTCATGCTGCTGCCTAC
>SKLG01000480.1 GCA_007123335.1 Anaerolineae bacterium
CCGGCAGCCGCCAGGGCACCAAGAGCTATGGCGGCCTGCTGCGCATCGACACCGACGAGGGCCTGGTGGGCGTCGCCGGCGGCGGCAACGGCTATGCGCTGGCCGAGATGACCGAGAAATACCTGCGCGACGCCTATGTGGGCCGCAACCCGCTGCTCACCGAGGCGTTGTGGCACACCCAATGGGAGCTGCATCGCAGCGGCGTGCGCCTCCTCGGCGCCATCGACATCGCCTGCTGGGACATCAAATCGCAGGCGGCGGGGATGCCCCTCTACAAGCTGCTGGGCGGCAACAACCCCAAAACGCCGGCCTATGCCTCCACGGTGACCTGGGACACCATGGACGAGTACGAGCAGCACATCAAGGAATGCATGGACGAGGGCTTTTTCGCGTTCAAGCTGCACGCCTCGGGCGACGCCCGCTGGGACGCCGAACTCTCGCACAACCTGCGCGCCTGGACCGGCGACGAGGCCGACTTGATGTTCGACGCCTCGGCGGGCTGGGATTTCGTCACCTCCCTCTGGTTCGGCCACGCGCTGGAGGACGCCGGCTTTCTCTGGTACGAGGAGCCGATGCGCGAGTATGACCTGCCCAGCTATGCCCAGCTCTGCGCCGACCTGGACATCCCGGTGTTGGGCGCCGAGACCTCCGAGGGTGTGCACTGGAACGCCTCCACCTGGATCCGCCAGCGGGCGCTGGATATGGTGCGCACCAACGTCGGCTCCAAGGCGGGGTTCACCGGCGCGCTCAAAATCGCCCACCTGGCCGAGTCGTTCGGCATGAGGGCGCAGGTGCACGGCATGGGCTGGCACAACGCCCAGCTCTGCGCCGCCATCCCGAACAACGATTATTACGAGCAACTGGTCATCAACAGCGAGCAGATCGCCGGCCTGAAGGAGATGGGGCCGCTGAGCATCGTCGATGGCTATATCACCGCCTCGGAGGAGCCGGGCATGGGCCCGCACCCCGATTGGCAGGACCTCGAGCGCCGCGCGGTGCTCGTCGTCTAGCATCGTCCGTTCCCCACCCCAGGTGCCGGGCACTTTCTGCGTCGTACTCGACGCCAAGTGCCCGGCACCTGACGCGATTGACAAGAGGCAGCATGGCCAACATCAATGACATCCTGGACTTCATGATCGAGGTCGAAGCGCTCAAATCCGTTCTGCGCAAGACGCGACCCGTCGGCACCACCCGCTATGAGAACGCCGCCGAGCACAGTTGGCACGTGTGCCTCTCCGCGTTGATGCTCAAGGACTATGCCAACGAGGCGATAGAGATCGACCGCGTCTTACGGATGCTGCTGATCCACGATCTGGGCGAGATCGACGCGGGGGACAAGATCATCTACCGCAGCGAAACCCCCGAGCAAAAGGCGCAAGAGGCCGCCGGCGTCGAGCGCATCCTGAGCTACCTTCCCCAAGAGACCGCCGAGGCATACCTGGCGCTGTGGTGGGAATTTGAAGCGGGAGAGACCGCCGACGCGCGCTACGCCAGGGCCATCGACCGCATCCCGCCGCTGCTGCAGAACCTAAAGGATGAGGGCCACGGCTGGCGGGTGAACGGCATCACCAAGGAGCAGGTGTTCGCCCTGAATGCACGCATCGGCCTGGCCAGCGAGGCGCTCTGGGAGGCGGTTCGCGGGCGGCTGCAGGAGGGTGTGGAGCGGGGTATCTTGCGTTGAGCGCCCGGCAGGGGTAATCGGCGCCCGCCTCCTGGCGCCGGCCTCCTGGCGCCCGCCTCCCCTTTGACAGAGGACGCCGACGGCGGTAGTATTACCTTACGAGAAGGTAATACCTATCCGCAGGAGTGTGAACCATGCGAGGCGAGGACATGGTGCGCGTGGTGACCGAAAAGGGCCAGGTCACCATCCCGGTGGAGATCCGCCGGCGCCTGGGCATCGAGGCCGGCGATGGCGTCGTCTTTTACGTCGAGGAGGACCGCGTCTACCTGACCCCCATGACCGAGACGCTCGAGTCGGCCTATGGCGCCGTCGAGCCCCGGCAGCGGCCGGAGGACTTTCAGGCCCTGCGCGATCAGGCGATAGAGGAGCGCGCCGAGCGCACCCTGGACGACATGCGCGCGGGCGACGATGCAGTTCCTTGATGCCAACGTCATCCTCCGCTACCTGACCCGCGACGACCCGGAGAAGGCGGAGCGCTGCTTGGCGCTGTTGCAGCGGGCGGAGCGGAACGAGGTGGCGCTGACCACGTCGGAGGCTATCATCGCCGAGGTCGTCTATGTGCTCTCCTCACCCCGGCTTTACAACCTCTCCCCGCAGCGGATACGCGAGCTGCTGCTGCCGGTGCTCAACCTGCGCGGCCTCAAGCTCCCCTCCCGCCAGCTCTATAATCGCGCGCTGGACCTCTACGCCACCCACGCCATAGACTTTGAGGACGCCCTAGCCGTGGCCCACATGGAGCAGCAGGGCATCACCGAGATGGTCAGCTACGACAGGCATTTTGAGCGGGTGGAGGGGGTTGAGCGGGTGGAGCCGTGACGGCCTACGGATAAATCCGCTTTAGGGTTTTGACTTGTCGGCGGAATCGGGATAGAATTACCTATAGTTATCAATAAGTAAAGGTAATTTTATCCGCCCTCATGCCCAGTAGAGAGATCATGCAGCAAGCCATCGAGCGGTTCCGAGAGCACGGCGGGATTCTGCGCACCAGCGAGGCGCTGGACCTTGGCATCCACCCGCGCACGCTTTATGCCCTGCGCGATGCCGGCGCACTAGAACGCCTCGGGCGCGGCCTCTATCGGCTGGTCGAGCTGCCGCCCCTCTCTAATCCGGATCTGGTGACCGTCGCCCTCAAGGCGCC
>SKLG01000437.1 GCA_007123335.1 Anaerolineae bacterium
AAGAGTTTGCCACCGCCGAGCAGCTCAGGGCGGTGGTGGACGACGGCTGGCGCCTGGCCAATCATACCAATACCCATCGCAACATGGCCGAGATGGGCAGCGCCGCCGAGGCGCTGCGGGATATTCGCGCTGCCAACGAGGCGATCATGGCCGCCGTCCCCGGCTATATTCCCATCATGTTCACCAGCCCCTTTGTGGATCGCGGCTTTGAGCCGATTATCAAGGGAAACCTAGACACTTTGGGCTTGCGCATCTTGCAGGGCTATGGTTGGGAGGGGCGTCGGGTCGATCCCGGCATATTGCGCATCGTCGACGACGAGCCGCTGATGTTGGGGCGCACCCAGTTGCTGAATGACGCCTCCCAGTTTGACCAGGTGTATCGCTGGATAGCGGACAACCCCGGCAGCCACTGGTGGCTCGGCCTGCACACCCACGAGGTGGCCCCGGCCTGCGACTGTGTCGAGACCTCCATGGATGCCCTCTACTATCGCTACGGCGCCGGCGGCACTGACGAGGTCTGGGTGGCGCCGGCGCCCGATGTATACGACTATTTGGTGATCAGAGAGCGGGCGCAGGTGACAGAGATCGCCCGCCATGCCCAGGGCGTCAGGTCGGACGATACCCTCCTCGACGAGGATTCCCAGGCTGAGGAGGAGACGCATCGTCTTACCCTCAAGCAGGGCCACGATGGGTATAACGGAACCCGCGACACGGGCATCAACAGCTATGTCCCGACGCAGAATAACGGCGCCAGTGGCGGGCTCGCCGTGCGCACCTTGGGGGTCAAATCGGCGCTGATATCCTTTTCCTTGGAACGCTTGCCCGCCGAGGCGTTGGTGCAATCGGCGGAGCTGCGCGTTCACACGTTGAGCCGCACCAACGAGAATATCATCTGCCTGGAGGCCTATCCTCTGCTGCGCGACTGGCAGGAGAGGGAGGCCACCTGGCTCCAGGCGCGGAATGGCCAGCCCTGGGCGCTGGCCGGCGCCGAGGGCGCGGGGCAGGATCGCGCCGCCGCGCATGGCGACTTGCGCGGCCTTGTTCAGGCGCCGGGCGGCTGGACCAGCATCAAGGTCACCGACGCCGTACAACGCTGGGCGGCGGGCGAGATGCCCAATTATGGCTGGCTCATCAAGGGCTCGAACAATGCCGCCAAGGAGATATCCGTGGCCAGCTCTCGCCACGCCCATACCGCGCTGCGACCCGAGTTGGTGATCACCTACACGCTGCCCGCGCCGGTGGAGCAGCCGACGGCTCCGCCCGGTGAGGCATTCCTGGTGGGGCGCGCGCTGTTGGGCGGGATGGAGGGCATCGAGAGCGCCTGGACACGCCCGCTTACGGTATCATTGCGCGAGTCGGGGTCCGAGGTTCTGGCGTATCGTGAGGTGGTGACCCTCGATGCCCAGGATGGCTTTATACTGGAGGACCTGGCGCCGGGCGTCTACGATGTAGAGCTGCGCACTGAGGGCGCTCTGGGCGCGGTGCGTCAGGGCCTGACCCTCAGCGCCGGCCTCAATATCGCGACGGTGGGGCCGTTGTCGTTGGGGGATATAATTCCCGATGGTCATATCTCGGCGCGTGATTGGCTTGCGCTGACCCAGGCTTTTGGCTCTGCGCGCGGCGAGGAGCGCTATAACCCCGCCGCCGACCTCGACGGCGACGGGCGCATCGATCTGCGCGATGTGTCCATCTTGGTCGCCAACTATGGCCGGGTGGGCCTCATCGTGCATGACGGCGAGCCGGGCGATCCTCCGCCGCCGGTCCATGACGCCGTCCTGCGCGCCGAGTTTATGGGCGACGCCGTGCGCGTCGGAGAGTCGATCGCCTGCCAGGTGGTCCTGGATAGCGGCAGCAACGCCATCGGCGCCGTGGCTCTAGAGCTTGTTCTGCCGGATGGTCTCGATCTGCAGGATGTGGTCGCGTTGGCACCCTTGAGCCAGACTCTGCCCTGGTCCGCTCTCGACGGCGCAGGTGGCCGTTTGCGCTATGCGGCGGTGGATCTGGCCGAGCCGGTGTCGGGCACGGTGCCGCTCTTGGAGCTGACCTTTGTGGCCCAAGACGTTTTTGAGCAGGCGGACGGGACGCCCGTACCCCATGGCATGCGGCTTGAGGTGGCCCTGGACAGCGCCAGCCGCGTCCTTTCGGTGGGCGGCGAGGATGTCCTGGCCGCCACCGTGGATGGGACGGTGCTGGTGCGCCATCGCGGCGGGTCGTTTCTGCCCATGATCTGGCGTGGGTTGCCCCATAGCCAGCCGGTATCGTCGTCGCGGCGTGAGGAGGGCGGACAAGACGTCGGCGCTCCTGGGGCCATCTCGCTGCCGATGATCGGGCAGGCGTCCATCCCGGTGGGCGATCCTGCCTTGCCCCCGATAGAGGCGCGCGACGTGTATTTGCACAATGGCTACACCTATATGTCCCTCGCATCCTATTGGCAAGGAAGCAGCACCTCAGGGTGGGGTAGGTACCTTGTGGTGGATGATGTGCGCGATCCCCGAAACCCTCAGCGTGTGGGTTTTGTCGATGGCATTTCGCGGGAGGTGGATCGTATCTGGGTCGACGGCGAGCGGGCCTATGCGGCCAACAGGCATCGGGGAGTGGAAATCCTGGATCTCTCGACGTCTCCGCTAGCGTCGCCGCCGGTGATCGGCGCTTTTCACTGGCAGGAACCGGGTCGCCAGCACCCCATCGCCAAAGGCTTGCATGCCCTGACGATACCGGGGGTGGGGCCGCGTCTCTATGTCGCTGATGAGGAGTATGGGTTGCAGGTGGTAGATGTAAGCACGCCCCAGGCGCCGCGCCTGTTGGGCAAAT
>SKLG01000369.1 GCA_007123335.1 Anaerolineae bacterium
CCACTCGGCGCGGGTGTAGAACAGCCCGCGAGCCGTCTCGGGGCCCACCACCGGGATGTCGAGCTGCTCGGTGAGCCAGATATACGAGGACATGCTGCTCTCGTTCATCGGCTCCTCGAACCAGTGATAGTCCAGCTCCTCCAGCGCGCGCCCGATATAGAGCGCCTCGGTGCGCGAATAGTCGTGGTTGCAGTCGAGCATCAGGTGAATGTCGGGGCCCACGCGATCGCGGACGGCGGCGCAGGCCTCCACGTCATGGCGGGCGTCGGGGCCAAAGGGCGCCATCCAGGTGTGCAGCTTGAACGCCTTGTAGCCCTGCTCGACGCAGGCCTGGGCGAAATTGGCATAGCTCTCCGGCGTATCCAGCCCGCCGGGGATGTCGTCGCCGCACATGGTGCTGGCATAGGCCGGCACCATGTCGCGGTAGGCGCCGAGAAGCCGGTAGGCCGGCATGTTCGCCGCCTTGCCGGCCAGGTCCCACAGCGCCAGATCCATGGCCGACATGTAGCGGTCGTCGAGGGTGGGACCGAGCAGGCGCTGGAACTGGCGCAGCCGCTGCCATATCCGCTCGCGGTAGAGGGGATGCTCGCCGATGAGGAGTTCCCGCGCGGTGTCGAGCATGATGGGCGAGCCGCCCATGGCATAGCCCTCCAACCCCTCGTCGGTGGCCAGCCGCAGGATAGAGCCGGTGGCGTCGTGCTCGGGGCCGGGGTGGCCGTGCCCCTCCTGGTCGCGGACCTGCTTGCTGCGATAGGTGAAACGGATCAGTTCGACGTCGGTGATCTTCATGGCATTCTCTCCATCGTTTGAGGCGTCGGGCGTCGGAATCGTCGGGGGGATTCTAGACGACGGGGGGCGGGCCTGCAAGGAGGAGTGCGGTTCTCTGTTTGCCGTCTCACCCCATAACCCGCATAATGAGCGGCGAGTGAAACAAGGAGCCCCTATGACCCACATCATCGGCCTGTCTTATGCCTTTGGCAACGCCATCACCTTTGCCGCCACGAACATCGGGATGCGCAGCCTGTCACGTCGGCTGGAGCCCTTTTGGGTGGTGGGCGTTCGCGGCATCGTCGGCACGTTCGTCATGGTGCCGCTGGCGCTGCTCGTCGGCCGCGACCAGTTTCACCTGATGACGCCCATGCGGCTGCTTTATCTGTGCGGTTCGGTCATCCTTGGCGGGGTGCTCGGCACGACTTGCAACGTGTACGCGCTCAGGATCCTGGGCGTGGGGCGGGCGTTTCCCATCACCAATGCCAATCCGCTCTTTGCTATCCTTTTCAGTTTTTTGCTTTTGGATGAGAGCATCCGGCCTATCTTGATCCCGGGGGCATTGTTGGTGATCGCCGGCGTCTATTTGATCTCGCGGCCACGCCATGACATCAAGGAGACAGAGGAGAAGCTGTCGCCTCGCCAGATCGCCGTGGGCGTGGCCATGGCGGTGGGGGCGGCGCTTTTCTGGGGGTTGAACGCCGTCATCGTGGCCCCGGGGCTTGAAGGGATCAACCCCATCGTGGCCAACAGCGTGCGCGTGCCCACGGTGGGGGTGCTCTCCTCGGGGATTGCGGCGCTGCGCGGCGAATGGGACGCGGCTCGCGATCTGAGTCGCCGCCAGGTGCTGATCATCCTCTTTATCGGCACCATCGGCTATGCGGGGACGAGCACCTTCTATGTGGCCGCCGTACAGAGCATCGGTCCCAGCCTGGCGGCTATCATTGGCACCACGGCGCCCCTCTTTGCGCTGCCCATGAGCATCCTGCTCCTGGGCGAGCGCCCCACACGGTCCATGCTAGTGGGGACGCTGCTAACGGTGGCGGGCATCATCCTGGTGCTCTAGAGCTCGCAAGATGTTCGCCTGTCTTCTAACTTGACTGCGTATAGTAGGCGACAAAATCCTCGATAGACCGCGAGCTGCCGCGCAGCGCTTCGGGCATCAAGCAGCCGGGCAACTGCCCCTTTTCGCGGTGATTGGCTATACACTCACAGCACATACCACGGCGCGGGCAGGTCATACTCCCACAGGTGCAGTCGACGGCGTTCTCTTCTTGGCGACAATCCATAACTCGGCCTCCTGATCGCTTTGTGACTCAGGCCACACTTGCTACGAGTTCCTTGCGCACTTCTTCGGCCACCTGCTGATAGTGCGAGAATTGCATGGTAAAGGTGCCGCGTCCCTGGGTAAGGGAGCGCAGACCCGTGGCATAGCCGAACATCCGTGCCAACGGTACATGGGCAATAATGCTCTGCACGCCCTCGCCCCGTGGCTCGATGCCAGCGATGTTGGCTGCGCGGCTGCTGAGATCGCCGATCACATCGCCCATATAATCGGTGGGCGTCACCACCTCGACGCGCATCACCGGCTCCAGCAGCACCGGGCCGGCAGCGAGAATGCCACGCCGGAGCGCATCCACGCCTGCCGCGTGAAAAGCCAAGTCTGACGAGTCGACCTCGTGGGCCTTGCCGTCCACCAGGGTGGCCTTGATATCCACCACCGGCTGCTTGGCCAGGGGGCCCTTGCGCATCGCCTCGATGATTCCTTTTTCGACGGCGGGGATGAACTGACGTGGCACCGCGCCGCCGATGATGGCGTTCTCAAACACAAATCCGCTGCCCGGCTCCAGGGGCTCGAATTCGATCTCGACCACGGCAAACTGACCATGGCCGCCCGACTGTTTCACCTGACGACCCTCGGCGTGCACCGCCCGGGTGATCGTCTCGCAATAGGCCACCTTGGGCGCCCCGACCTGCACGTCCACGTGAAACTCGCGCTTGAGCCGATCGACGATCACCTCAAGATGCAGCTCGCCCATTCCGGCCAGGATCGTCTCGTTGGTCTGTTCGTTCTGGCGCACAATCACCGTTGGGTCTTCCTCGACCAACCGCTGAAGGGCAACGCCCATCTTTTCCTCGTCGGTCCGCGAGCGCGGCGCCACCGACAGCTCGATCACCGGCGCGGGGAAGGTGATCTTCTCTAGCGTGATAGGTCGCTCCTGCGCGCAGAGGGTCTGACCTGTGGCCCCCGATTTAAAGCCCAGCACGGCGCCGATATCCCCGGCGCGGATGGTCTCCACCTCCTCACGACGATCGGCGCGCATACGCACCAGCCGGCCAATGCGCTCGGTGTCGCCTGTCGCGCTATTGAGCACCGTCATGCCCCGCTCCATCATCCCAGAGTAGACGCGAAAGAAGGAGAGCTTGCCCACGTAAGGGTCAGTGCTGATCTTGAAGATCAGCGCTGCCAAGGGTTCCTTGTCGTCGGGCAGGCACTGTACCATGCCGCTGCCGTCGATCAACTGGCCCGTCATTGGCTCTACATCCAACGGAGAAGGTAGATAAGCGACGATCGCGTTCAACAGAGGCTTGATGCCCATATTGCGCAAGGCCGAGCCCATCAGCACAGGGACCGCACCTCGGGTGCATGTCGCTTGACGTAGGTGCTTGCGCAACGCCTCGCCGTCGATCCGTTCGCCTTCCAGGTAGAGCAGGGCGATCTCGTCATCCATGTCGGCCAGTGCCTCGATCAGCAGATCGCGCCGTCTCTCGGCCTCTTCGCGCAGTTCGGCGGGGATCTCTTCGATGCTCTCGTTGCCTTCGCGGTCATATACTATCGCATGCATGTCGACAAGATCCACGACGCCGCGCAGGCGATCTTCGCGCCCTATTGGCATATGCAGCACGATGGGATGGGCATGCAACCGTTCGCGGATGGTTCCCACGGTGCGATCGAGATCGGCCCCGGGGCGATCCATCTTGTTGACCAGAGCGATGCGCGGTACAGCATAGCGGTCGGCCTGACGCCACACCGTCTCCGACTGGGGCTCGACACCGGCGACGCCATCGAACACCACCACGCCGCCATCGAGGACGCGCAAAGCGCGCTGCACCTCGGCGGTAAAGTCGATATGACCTGGCGTGTCAATGATGTTGATCTGGTGATCGGCCCAGGAACAGGTAATCGCCGCGGACTGGATGGTGATGCCGCGTTCGCGTTCCTGAGGCATAAAGTCGGTCACCGTATCGCCCTCGTCGACGCTACCTGCCCGATGGATCATCCCGGCATGATGCAGGATACGCTCCGTTGTGGTCGTCTTGCCTGCATCGATGTGCGCAATAATCCCTATATTACGAATCTGTTCCAACCTGTTCTGAGCCATACTGTTTTCTCCCAAGAATGGGATACTCCCCTTCTCAATCATACGAAACTGGTCTAGTGATAGAATCAGGCGGCCATGGTGCTCAAGAAATGCAAAAGGCGGACTCCCACGGCATCCTGTCGTTGACGCTGACTGGCTGTCGTAGTTGCTCCGCCCCAGCCTGGTGCATATCGCCATCGATCCTACAACAGGTAACTATAGCATAGCCAAACCATTTCGGCAAATCTGAGCTCACTCACTTGGCGTTTGGCGCTCGGGCACGTGTCACGGCTAGCTAAATGAATGCTTGCAAGAGTCGTCGGCACCGGTAAAATAGGGTGCGCTGTTGCGCACACGCTAGTGGCCTATTGACCAGGAGAGCTATCGAACATGGAAAGAGGGTAGCAGGTGACCTATACAGAGCGCTTTATGGTGCGCCCAGATGAGTCGTTGTCCCTTGCCGATTGGGATCCCAGGCAGAATGACGGCATGCGCAAAAAGGATGGCAGACAGCTCCTGTATGACATGCGCGATGAACTCAACGATCTGCAGGAATTGCTCTACGCCTCGCAAAAGTACGCCTTGCTCATCCTGCTGCAGGGCATGGATACGTCGGGCAAGGATGGCGTCATCAAGCGCGTCGTCAACGCCTTTAACCCACAAGGCTGTGAGGTGACCAGCTTCAAGGTGCCGACAGAGGAGGAACTGGCCCACGACTTTTTATGGCGCGTGCATCGTCGCGTGCCACGGCGGGGCATGGTGGGCATCCATAACCGTTCTCATTATGAGGATGTGCTCGTCGTGCGTGTGGAGAGCCTGTTTCCCGCGCGAGTCTGGCGCCCCCGTTACGAGATGATCAACCATTTCGAGGAACTCCTTGCCCATAGCGGCGTCGTCATGCTCAAATTCTTTTTACATATCTCGCCCGAGGAGCAAAAAGAGCGCCTGGAGCGACGCCTGGCGAACTCACACAGCCACTGGAAGTTTCGTCTCAGCGATCTACGGGCGCGCAGCAAATGGGACAAATATATGCATGCCTACGAAGAGGCGCTCAGCCGGTGCAGCAGCGAGCACGCACCCTGGTTCGTGATACCTGCAGATCGCAAGTGGTATCGTAACCTCGTGGTGTCAAACATCCTGCTGGAGAAGCTGCGCTCACTGGATATGGAGTGGCCCACACTAGAGCCGGGTGTTGACCCCGATATGGAGATCATCTAGCCTGCGTGATTCGGGCGTACATCGGCTCCAAACGGGGGACGATACGCCGCCAGTCGTACTCGTTCAATGCCAGCTCACGGGCGGCGGTCCCTAGCGATCGCCGCCTTTTTTCGCTGTCAAAGAGTTCCAGGACAGCGGCAGCAAATGCCGCCGGCTCATCGGTGATGAGCGCATGTTCGTCTGCGACGGCCTGGATGCCCTCAATGCCTAGCGTCGTGGTCACCAGCGCCAACCCGGCGGACATGGCCTCGAGAATCTTGAGGCGTGTCCCCCCGCCGATGCGCATAGGCACCACATAGACGTCGGCGCCGCCAAAATAAGGCAGAATATCGGGCACATAGCCGGTAAGCTCAATACCGGGGATCTCTCTCAAGGTTTCCAGCCGGGGGTGCGGGCTCTTGCCCACGATATATAGAGTCGCGTCGGGCCGCTCTGCGTGGATGCGTGGCCATATGGCACGTCCGAACCAGAGCATGGCGTCCACATTAGGGCGGTAATCCATCTTGCCGGTGAATACCACCGCCGGATGGGCCAGCGGTAGCGTGTCAGGCAGGTCGGGATGGTAACGCAACACATCGACGCCGTTGGGCACGACTAGCGGATCGATGCTCGGGCAGAGGGCGTGCAGCGCGGCGGCATCGGCCTCAGAGGCGGCGACGACGCCGTCGGCTGCCAGGCACATGGCTCGCTCAAATCGCCGTAGCCGCTGCCATTGGACAAAAGAGTAGGCGGCCACATGCCAGCGGCGTGGTCGACGGATGTCGGTTTCGAAAGCACGGCGCTGCAACACATACTCGGCGTTGTGATCATCAAACACCAGCGCTGGAGCCTCGCAGCCATAGCGCTCGCGGAGCAGCAGCCCATAGCGCGCCAGCTCGATCCCCTCGATCTGCACGATATCGAAGCCACGCGGTTCCAGCGCTTCTAGCTCTGTGGCAAACGCCATAGACTCTAGCCGATGCGCCATATCAGGCAACGGGCTGCGCCAGAGGGCGTGTAGACGTTGGCGGTAGGTCCGCTTGGGAATGGGAACGGTGCGTATCTGTTCGCAGCAGGAGGTGAGTACCTCGGGAAGCGCTGCGTCCTCTTCGGCAAAGGAGAGCAGCGACACCTCGTGGCGTTTGGCAACCTCGCAGAGAAGGTTCAGGTTGCGCAATGCCGTGCCCTGTTCCGGGGGAAAGGGCAGTTGTGGGGTGAGAAAGAGGATACGACGGCGGGTCATGCCCGTTGCATCTCCCTGCGCTGTCTCATGCCGGCGTCACGCCAGGCTATGATACAACTCAAGAGTCTGTTCGGCGGCCTTGTCCCAGGAGAAATGGCCGGCGCGTTTGAGACCCTTTTCGATCAATGTGGCGCGCAGATCCTCATCGGTGAGCACGCGCCACATGGCCACGGTGATCTCGTCCACGTCATAGGGATCGATCAGGAGGCCGGCGTCGGCCACCACTTCGGGCAGCGACGAGACGTTGGACACCACCACCGGCGTGCCGCAAGCCATCGCCTCCAGGGGGGGCAGCCCGAATCCCTCATAGATCGATGGCGCCACCAACGCCTGGGCCGAGTTATAGAGCCAGAGTAGCTCCTCGGTGGATACGCGCCCTAGAAAAACGACGTCGTCCTCCAGCTGAAGATCGTTCACCAGGCGGAACACGTCGTCATAGAGCCAGCCCTTTTCGCCCGCGAGCACCAGCTTGACCTCGGTACGATAATCGTCTATGAGCTGGCGCATGGCCTTGAGCAGCGTGGGCACATTCTTGCGGGGCTCGATGGTGCTGACAAAGAGCAGGAAATCGCCGTGCACCCCGAATCGATCGCTCACCCGTTTGCGAACGTCGGTAGCGTCGATAGGGCGAAAGATGGGGCTTGCTGCCTCATAGATCACCGTGATTTTGCTCTCGGGCACGCCCACAAGCCGCATAATGTCCCGTTTGGTGGCCTCGGACACGGCGATGATGGCGTCGGTGTGGCGGACCGCCTGATCGATTTGGCCATAGTAACGGGCTGCGTCTTTGCTCAAAAAGTGGGGGTAGAGGATGAACACCAGGTCGTGGATGGTGATCACCGATCGGCAGTTGCGATGAAAGGGCGGGATAAAATCGGGGCTGTGCAGAACATCGAGCCCCATTGTCGAGATCTCGATCGGCAGTATGAGTTGCTCCAGGCGATGGTGGCTGGGCGTCAGCACGCGACGCATCGTAAAGTTTGGGCTATCTAGCAGCGGCTTTTTGGCCTTGTAGCTCTGTAGGATGATGAACTCGTCACCAGAGTCGAGTCGAGCTAGCCCCTCGATGAGCTGCGATGTGTATCTGCTGATTCCCGCCGGACGATAGTGCGTCAGTCGGGCATCGATGCCAATGCGCATCGACGAGTTCTCCCTTCCTGCGAGTGCTCAAAAGCTGGCGCAAACAGAAAAGCGCCCCCTCACCTGGTCCGTTGCTTCGGCTTGGTCTGGGGGCTTCCGTGTCCCTTTGCTTGTCAGGATGATGATATCACCCTGACAGGATGATACCATCATCGGGTGGGAACGTCAAGCGCAGTTAAGGACACTCGGATGTACGCCAAGTCGTTCAACAAGTGGGGACGAGTCCGATCGGTCAGGGGTTTGGAAGTAGATCGGAATCGGGGGCGCCAGTGTGTGCCTGCGCCCTGGTCTCGCGCCAGGCGTTTATGCCGCTCCATAGTAGATACATGGCCACAACCATAGAGCCCAACAGATCGATGTATAGAGTCACGACGTGGGCTGGCGCCACAGCGACGGCAGCAAGCGCCGTGATGATACAGAGATCTACGAAGGTCTTGGCGCGGTAAAGGCGCCATTGAGCACGTATGACTGAGGTGTGTAGCTCGTGATCCAGCGTCCAGTAGCGTCGCCAGAACCAGGCGTTTACGATGAACCCAGCCACGGCGATGGCCAGACCGAGATATACATTGCCGCCCGGCTGGTGATCGGAGAGGCGCGACAGGGCCAGTACGAGCATGATCACGCCTGAACAGCCCATGGCGACGGCTACACTAAAGCCGGCCACCTTTTCTAGGGATAATTCCGGATCTGAGAGCAGGCCCTTTGTCTTTACCAGCCTGTGGAACACGTACCAGGACGTAAAAAGAGCCACCAGTTGCACGGAACGACGCACGAAATCTGCCATCTGTGTCGTCGAATGGCTCATCATCATGGCGATACCGGTGGCCAACGGCCCCCAAACGCTTAACAACAAGGCAACGCGCAACGTTTTCTCCCGGCTCGCTGCCTGCTCGGCGGAGAGTGTGTGCATGCTACAAGCTCAACATCGACAGGAGATTCACCAGTGGCAAGATCACCACAGCGGCTGAGAACGGTACCGTGAGAGTATCGGTTCCTTTTCTGGAGAATAGCTCGACCACGCCGCACACCGGCGCGACGACCATCGAGACCAGCAGGCTCACATGCCAGGGTTGTCTACCATAGATGAGCAGGGTAAAAAAAGCAGCTGCTCCCGCCACCGCCATCATCGCTGCCATGCCCTCAAAGGTCTTGGCTCGCTCGATATAGCGGTGCAACACATGGCGCCGACCAAAGGCCTTGCCCACCAAGGCGGCGGCGGCATCGCCAAAGCCCCATGCCATCACGGCTACCGCCACAACATAGTTGGATCGAATTCCCAGCAACCCCCAAAAGACGGCGATCAGGGCGGCAAAAGAGAGCTGGACATAGACAAGTTGCTTTCTTAGCTCGCCACCTCGTTTTGAGCGGTCAATAACAAAGACTTTTTTATAGAGCGGTAACCGTTCGCAGATGAGCAGGAAGGGGAATCCTATCCCCAAGAGAAGGAGGGCGGCGAAAATGGCCATATACCACGTGCTGAATAGTCTCAAGAGGAGAAATATAGATAAACTATAGCCGATGTGTTGGCCTTTGCGCACCAGTTCCGTCGGTATCCTTATATATTTTTTGACCAGAGTGGGTATGGTGGCGACAACAATCAGATAATAGCCTAGCAGTATGCTGGCTCCAATGATATCACTCGATATCACTTTTTCTCCTTGCCATATCTTCTATTCGCCCAGGCCTCTGAGTAGCGTGCTGACACCCGGCTAAATAGAGCAATAAAATATTCGATCTCTTCCTTTGAGGCCGCCTGCGTAGCGATGGCAAAGACGTCGTTGTACACCTGTTCTATCTGTGGTCCGATCTCGCGGGCCTTGGTCGTTAGCAGCACTTGGCTGGCGCGCCGGTCATCGGGATCCTTTCTGCGCACCAGATATCCCTTTTCCTCCAGCGATCGCACGGCACGGGATACTGCCGGTTTGCTGATATCAATCTGCTCCACGATTTCCTCCTGGCGCAATCCGTCGCCTTGGGCTATGAGATGGAATAGGATGTTGCCCTCGGCGCTGCTGAGATCCAGTGAGTCGAGCTCTTGATTGATCAGCAGTCTGGACGAGCGAAGGATGTTGTGCGCGCACACCCAGATATCTCGTATTTCGGACATGGCGATCCTCCATAACAGCGAATCGGATTGAGGGTATGAACGTCCACCGCGAGAATATCTGGTGACCGTATATTCCGGGAGCAGGGTAGCGCCTATTTGGTTAACAGGTTAACTAGATTGTACAACGCATTGGTTAACAGGTCAACTATTTGTGCGGCACGAGAAAATCGTGTCAGCAGGTCTTTGGCTACGCATCAATTGGCAAAATCTTGACGGCTGTGAGCTGCGTGGTATAATCAATCCTTGGGCGTCAGTGCATAAGACTGGCCTGTATCAAGATAGGTATAGACCGTGTGTTCCGTCATCGCGGACAGGAAATGGGGTGCTGCGCTTGTGAGCGCCCCATTGCTGCGCCTAAGGATATTCTCTTTACCATATCGTAGATTTGGACTGACTCATGTTCACAAATGGTAGTATAGGAAACATCCCCCTTATGCTCACCGAGCTAGGCGTCATTTTTTTGGCCCTGGCGCTTTTGGCGCGCGTGGCGAGCAAATTGGGTATATCACCCATCCCGTTCTATCTCTTGGCCGGGCTCGGGCTTGGCAATGGGGGCCTATTGCCGCTGGAGTTGAGCGAGTCGTTTATCCACATCGGCGCCGAGATCGGCGTGATTCTCTTGCTGTTCTCCATGGGCCTGGAATATACGAGCGAACGATTGGTCGATGACTTGCATCACGCGTTGCCGTTGGGCATAGCGGACCTTGTTATTAACTTTATACCTGGCGTGGTCGCCGGCCTGATATTCGGCTGGGGGCTCATGGCCTCGCTGCTTCTGGGCGGCGTTGTCTACATCTCGTCTTCGGGGATCATCGCCAAGCTGCTGACCGACCTGAAGCGTATGCACAACTGCGAGACCC
>SKLG01000146.1 GCA_007123335.1 Anaerolineae bacterium
GCCAGGCTGCCAACGGCCACCACAAGCGCAGCCAGAGAGCCCTTGACGTCGGCCGCGCCCCGCCCCCACAGCCGCCCCTGGGCCACCTCGCCGGAGAATGGCCCGTGGGTCCAGACCTCGGGCTCGGTGACCGGCACCGTGTCCATATGCGCGTCAAACAGCACCCGCCCGCCGCAGTGCTGGCCGCGTAGGACGCCGATTACGTTGCCCAGCGCATCGCGAGTCACCCGGTCATAGCCGAGCATCTCCATCTCGGCCTGCACCAGATTGGCCACGCCGCGCTCTGCGCCGGAGAGGCTCTCGACGCGAATCAGCTCTTGGGCAACGCGCAGCGCCTCGCCGGGATACGATATGCGCCGTTCACCGCTCACGATGGATCTCCTACGCGTAGTAGAGGGTCAACTCACAGAGGATGATATTGCGCCTTGATAATGAAAGCAAGCATTGATCCAATAAGCGCAACAGGCATAGGAGGTGGATGGCGGCCATGACCGACGTTCTAGCCGATCATCCCTAGCACTTGGGCAGCAGCAATAGTCTCGTCGATAACACCGTCATCGTGCGCCGAACTCATGAATCCGGCCTCAAACTGCGACGGCGCCAGATAGACGCCTTTGTCCAGCATGCCCCCAAAGTAGCGCGCAAAGCGCTCGGTATCGCTTTTCTTGGCCGAGGCATAGTCGTGCACCGGCTTGTCTGTGAAAAAGGCGGCGAACATTGTGCCCACCTGGGTTTGATAGATGGGAACGCCGGCCCGCTCGGCCGCCTGGCCGATCTCCTGGCAGAGGCGCTCGGTGCGTCGCACCATCTGCGCAAAGACATCCGGTTTTTGCAGCTCGCGTAGCGTTACCAACCCGGCGGTCATGGCCAGAGGATTGCCCGAGAGGGTGCCCGCCTGATACATGGGGCCTGCCGGCGCCACCTGCTCCATGATCTCGCGCTTGCCGGCGTAGGCGCCCACGGGCAGCCCCCCGCCGATGACTTTGCCCAGGGTGGTCAGATCGGGCTCGATGCCGTACAGCCCCTGTGCGCCGCCCAGATCCACGCGAAAGCCGGTCATCACCTCATCCAAGATGAGCAGCGCGCCTGCGTTGCGAGTGAGGCGCCGCAGCGTCTGCAAATAGCCGGGCCTGGGCGGCACCACACCCATATTGCCGGCCACCGGCTCGATGATCACCGCCGCGATCTCGCCGCCCATGGCGTCAAATACCTCAGTGACAGCTTGCGGGTCATTGTAGGGCAGGACGATGGTATCGGCGACGGTGCCTTTGGGCACGCCCGGCGAATCGGGCAGCCCCAGCGTGGCCACGCCCGAGCCGGCCTGCACCAGCAGCGCATCGCCGTGGCCGTGATAGCAGCCCTCGAACTTGATGATCTTTTCCCGGCCAGTGTAGGCCCGCGCCAGCCGCAGCGCGCTCATGGTGGCCTCGGTGCCCGAGTTGACAAAGCGCACCATCTCGATGGCGGGCATCAGCGCGATGATCTCCTGCGCCAGCTCGGTCTCGAGCTGCGTCGGCGCGCCATAGCTTGTGCCCCGGGCCGCCGCCTGGCACAGGGCCTCGACGACGGCCGGGTGGGCGTGGCCGAGGATTAGCGGTCCCCAGGAGAGGACGTAATCGATATAGCGGTTGCCGTCTACGTCGTACAGGTAGGGGCCTTGGCCGCGCTCGATAAAGGGCGGCCTGCCACCTACCGCGCGGTAGGCGCGCACCGGGCTGCTGACGCCGCCGGGTATGATCTGCTGCGCTTCCTGCAACAGCGCCGCGGACCGTTCATGGCTCTTGGTGACCATCTCCTTTTCCTTTCTCTGCCTCGTGTGTTGGCTCAAAGTAGCGCAGGCGCACCTTCTTGTACTCTTGGACGGTGCGCAGAATCGCCGTCTGTCGAGGGCGGATATCATCCTGCAGCGTGGATAGGATGCGCTGCAATTCCTCCTCCGATTGGCTATGGACCATGGTAAAAAGCTGGTAGGGCCAGGTTGGCGGATAGGCCACCCGTTCGTAGCAATGGCTCACCGCCGGATGCTCCGCGGCTCGGCGACCGGCTTGGAGTAGGCCTTCCTGGGCCACCTCCCAGCAGGCCATGGCGTTGACGGCATAGCCCACCCGGCGATGGCGCAGAATGGCGGCATAGCGCCGAATGATACCCTGTTCCAATAATCGCCGGGCACCATTAAGGAGCTGCATCTCGTCAAAGAAGGAGCCCTGGGCCAGGGCGGCAAAGGGGCGTTGCACCAGCGGCAGATCCTGCTGCAGGATGCGCACCAAAGGGATATCCTGCGGATCAAAGGGCGCCTCCACGTCTGAGGCGTGATCCTTTGTCACCTCCGTGGCATCCTCGATGCCCTCGCCCAGGTCGAACTGCACCCTGAGCTTGAAAGTGCGCACCTGGGGCAAGAGAAGGAACCCGCTCACACCCGGCTGATCGACCAGCGCGCGCACCTCTCGCTCGATATCCCGGCCCGGTGGCACGGCGAGGGTGAACCACAGGTTGAACGCATGATCGCGGCCATAGTTGTGGCTGACGCCGGGGTGCTGGTTGATCGCCTGCGCCACGGCGTCCAACCGCTCAGGGGCGACGCGGGCGCAGGCCAGTGTGCTTGCATAGCCGAGCCGTCGCGTGTCAAAGATGGCGCCGATCTGGCGGATGGCGCCATCCTGCTTGAGAGCGGCAATATGATCGAGGACGTCGTCCTCGCTCCAGCCAGGTTGGCCCTCGGCCAGGCTGGCAAAGGGGCAGGAGGTCAACGGGAATGCGCCCTGCAAGACCGTCAGCAGCCGTCGCTCGGCGGTGGACAGCTCAGGA
>SKLG01000509.1 GCA_007123335.1 Anaerolineae bacterium
CAAATCGGTGGCCGACGCCATCCGCATCATCGACCAGGTCGAGTCCTTCCGCCTCTCCTGGGCCGAGGATATCATCGCCTACAACGGCTACAACGCCGACGCCATGGCCGAGGTGACTGACGCCGTCAAGACGCCGACGCTGACCGGCGAGCTGATCCCCACCGCCGTGGGCTTTCGCGATCTGATCCACAAGCACGCCGTGCGCGTGGTGGCCCCCGATATGACCGTCGTCGGCGGGCTGAACCAGACGCTCCTCGTCGCCGAGATGGCCCGCCAGGAGAACATTTTGGTGGCGCCGCACAACATCACCACGCCCATCGGCACCATGGCCGCCGTCCACGCCTGCGCCGCCATGCCCAACTTTGTCGGCCTCGAGTTCCACGCCGTGGGGCTGCCCTGGTGGCAGGACCTGGTGCACCACGAGGGCGACATCATCGACGATCGCGGCTATATCCAGGTGCCAGATACCCCCGGCATCGGCGTCGAGCCGAACAAGGACGAGATGCTGACGCGTCTCATGCCGGGCGAGAGCTATTTTGAGGAGTAGGATCACCATGGCGAGCGAACTCAGGATTACCGACATCCAAGTGGCCATCGTCGACGGCAACTTTTCGTGGCCGCTGATCCGCATCGACACCGACGCCGGCATCGTCGGCTATGGCGAGGCCTTTACCGACCCCTGGCCGCAGCGCATCACCCGGGCCATCCTGGACCGCCGCGAGCGGCTCGTCGGCCAGGACCCCACCGACGTGGTGCCGCTGGTGCAGCGGTTGGGCCTCAGTCCCTTTGACAACACCGGCTCCAAGGCCATCAGCGGCATCGAGATGGCCTTGTGGGACATCACCGGCAAGGCGTATGGCATCCCGGTGCACAAGCTGTTGGGCGGCAAGTTCCGCGATCGGGTGCGCATCTATGTGGATTGCCACGGCGGCACGCCCATCCGCACCCGCGCCGATTACAGCTATGCGCACCCCGAGAACTATACCCCCGAGGCCTTTGCCGCCAACGCCCGCTGGATCAAAGAGCTGGGCTTTAGCATGCTCAAGTTCGACCTGTACGGCATCCCTCAGGAGCTGGCCGCGTCCCACGGCGCCATGTACTCCACCGAGCAGGTCGATTACTGCACTGCCGTGGTGCAGGCGCTGCGTGAGGAGGTGGGCTGGGAGCGCGATCTGGCCATCGACTATGGCGGCAAGGCGTCGGCCGATGCCATCCGCATCATCACCGAGGCCGAGCCCTATCGCCTCTCCTGGGCCGAGGATATCGTGCCCTACAACGGCTATAACGCCGACGCCATGGCCGAGGTGACCCGCGCCGTCAAGACGCCGACCCTCACCGGCGAGCTGCTCTCCACGGCGCTGGCGTTTCGCGACATTATCACCAAGCAGGCGATCCGCATCGTGGCGCCCGATCTCTCCTGCGTGGGCGGGCTGTTCGAGGGGCTCAAGGTGGCCATCATGGCCCAGGCGGAGAATATCCTCTGCGCGCCGCACAATATATGCAGCCCCATCGGCACCATGGCCGCCGTCCATGCCTGCGCCGCCATGCCCAACCTGGTGGGCCTGGAATACCACGCCGTGGGCGTGCCCTGGTGGCAGGAGGTCGTCCACTGGGAGGGCCAGATCATCGACGACCAGGGTTACATCGCCGTGCCCGACGCGCCCGGCCTCGGCGTCGAGCCGAACGAGGCCGTCATCCGCGAGCACCTGCTGCCGGGGGAGCAGTACTTTCAATAGCTCTCGGCACCATAGGCGCCGAGAAAGATAACGATCATGTTTCATCGCCCAAGAGTGAGCCGAACGCCCCCTCCGCGGCCGAGCCTGAGGCTCGGCCGCGCTTTGGCCCTGCTGGCGCTGCTCGGCCTGGCGATCCTGGGGTCGCCGTCGCCCGTGGCCCAGAGCGCCTCCGAGGGGGTGCCGCTACGCCGCCTGCCGCCTCGCGTTTTGCCCTCGGCGCCCGCCGCTCCCCAGAGCCTCAAGGCGGTCCCCGCGCCCTATGGCCAGTGCGTAGAGATCGTCGCCCAGGGCTGGCAGGACGACAACTGGGAGATCTATGCCTTTCGCGGTGACGGCAGCAACCTGCGCCGCCTGACCGACAACACCGTCTGGGATGGCGCCCCCTCGATGGGCGCCACCTGCGACCTCATCGTCTTTGAGAGCGACCGCGACGGCCCCACCGAGCTCTATGCCATGGATCGTACCGGCGGCGATCTGCAGCGCCTCACCTTTAGCAGCGTCGACAACTATTGGCCGGCGCTGTCTCCCGATGGAGCTCACGTGGCGTTTCGCCGTGGCGTCAACGAACAAGCCGAGATCCATGTGCTGCGCCGCAGCGACGGCGCGATCACGCGCCTCACCCACAACAACCATTACGACGACAGGCCCGCCTGGTCGCCATCAGGCGACCAGATCGTGTTCGTCTCTGATCCCACGAATCAATACCTGGACTATCTCTGGGTCATGAACGCCGACGGCAGCAACGCCCGCGAGCTGCTCAGTGGCCCCATCGCCAGCGCGCCCAAATGGTCGCCCACGGGGGAGCGGATCGCCTTTGCTGCCTATCCCGGCGGCGCCAGCTTTGCCGAGTTGTGGGTGGTGAACGCCGACGGCGGCGGCGCCCGGCAGGTGTATAAATCCACCAACCCCACCACGGGCGCGATTCCGGGGGGCTGGACGCCCGACGGCCGCTACATCCTCTACGAAGAGGCCGAGTGGGTGCAACTGGACGGCCAGTGGTTCATCAGCGACTCGAGCATCTATATGCTCAACCCCGACAACGCCGCCGAGCGCTACCTGGTCTCGCCGG
>SKLG01000178.1 GCA_007123335.1 Anaerolineae bacterium
CGACCATCGCCTTGGCGTCACGGTAGGTCCAGGAGATGGGTTTCTCCACATAGACGTTCTTGCCCGCCTCCAGCGCATCGATGGTCACCGGTCGGTGCAGGCGGTTGTGCAGCACGACATCTACGGCGTCAATGTCGTTGCGGGCCAGCAGGTCGCGATAGTCGGTGTAGGTATCGGGCACGCCATACTTTTCGGCGATGGCCTCGGCGCGGGCCTCGTCCCTGTCGGCCAGGGCCACCAGATCGGCCTCGGGGATATCGGTGTAGCGGGCGATGTGGCGCTCGCCCTGCTGCCCCGCGCCAATGACGGCGACGCGGATCTTGTCGGACATGGTTTCATCTCCTATGTGTTGGATTCGTGGGCCAAACGGCGTGGGGTCCCACACCGCCCGGCTCTCGGACGATGCGCCATCAGAGCTTGCGCCCAATATACAAGATATGCTCCGCCATGTCGACGACGGCGGGGTCGCTGGCGGTCTCGGTCAAAAAGATCATCCACTGCGCCCAGCGCGCCGGATCGTCGTGCAGGCGGTTGGTGGCCTCGGTCAGCCCGGTGGACAGCCCCTGGCAGCCGACCATCTCCACCGTGGTCAGTCCGCACGACTCGGCCAGCGCGCGCAGCTCGTCGGCGCGAAAAAAGTGCCACAGCATCCCCGCGCAATAGTCCTTGCCCTGGCGCAGCAGCTCCACGATCTCCGGGCGGACCAGGCTATCGCTAAAGTTCGTCATGATCTCGCGCAGCAGGGCCAGGTAGCCGATCCCGGTGAGCGCCACGATCCCACCCGCGCCGGTTTCACCGGCGCCGGTCACTCGTACCAGCTCGCCCACCGCGCGGCGGCGGTCGGCCTCCTCCGGCAGGTGGCTCAGCGGGCCGCCGAGAGCGACCACGGCGTCAAAATGCCCGTCGGGATAGCGGCTCAGGTCGCAGATGTCGCCGACGACGGCCTCCACAAGGCGCCCGCGCACATCCTCCGGCTCTTGAGCAAACTGCTCGCGGGCCAGGGCGATGTTGCCGGGCGAGATGTCCAGCAGTGTCACCTCATAGCCCATCTGGCACAGGGGCAGGGCGTAGCGGCCCGGCCCGCCGCCGGCGTCGAGCACCGCGCCCGAGGCCGGCAGATGTCTGACCAGCGTCTGCATGGTGATCTCGAACTCGAGAGCGCGATAGGGGTTGCGCGCCAGGCGCTCCCACTCGCGCCCCGGATCGCGGTCGTAAGCATCGGCGACAGAGAGCATAGCTCTTTCTTTCCCACGTGTGCCACGCATTGCGCTCTCGATGGTGCGCGCATGCCATACAGCATACCGCAATTACGGGCGATGCTCAAGCCCATGTGTCAGGTTGGGGGAATCGCGCAGTGGTCCAAGGCGCTAGAGGTTGAGTTTGTTGGGGATCAGGTATCCAGGTAGCACAGGGCCCGGTGAGCGCCCGGATCGGCCAGCACGTGGGCGCGCAGCCCACCGCTGGCTGCGGCTACATCGATGACCTTGACCAGCGCGGCATAGTCTTGCGCTTCGGGGACAAGCTCAGTTAGGAGGTTTGGCGCCTGTTTGAAAAAGGCTGCGCGATAGGCCGACTCGGGATCGTCAGGATAGAGAGGCATATAGATGATCTGATCTTCGACCAGGTCTTGGAAGAAATGGGTGCCAAAGGAGACCTCAGGCGCATAGCCACGGTCTTTGGCAACAACACTGGCACCGCCGCCGTGACCACCACTGGCGATCTCGACGAGGACGGCGGTGTTGGAGATATCGGCATAGCTCACATTCACGCCAAGCATCGGGTTGCTCGATCCCCAGCGCCCCGGTCCCATCATCATCATCTTGCCGGATACCAGCTTGGGATGATTATTCAGCTCGCCGATGAGCCGGCCTAGCCTCGCCCGGGCCAGTCCCAGCGATTCCATGCTCGCATAGCCTGCCGGGTCTACATAGACGATATACCCGATATCGCGCACCAGACCGCCCCCGGCCATGCGGTTGGCGCAAAAGAGCACCCCGTCGGCAGGAATGTCTGGCGCTTCCAGGCCTGGAGGCCAGCCTGGTAGACTCATCGGCCGACACTGTACCAGGTTGATGCGCAGCTCGCCCTTTGGTCCGGGGAGTGCGGTGAATTCGGTGTCGATGGCGCGGCCGTAAACGCCTTCCAGGGTGGCCAGCATGGCGCGCATTATGCGCACAAAATCGGTGCGCTGCAAAAAACGGTCAAAGGTAAGCACCAGTGTGCGCTCACGAAAGGAGCCGGTGAGCAGATTGCTCACCCCACTCTGGACATAGCCATCCACCACTTGGGAGGCATAGAGGTCGAGATCAGGATATCCGTCAGCCAAGATCTCTGTCACGGGTAGCGAGCGTAGCGCATTGACCTGCAGATCGAGGACATCAGCATTGCGCTGCGAGTAGCGCACAATCTCCTGGCCGATCTGGGGACGCAAAGAGGGATGGCTGAGGGCGATCATCCGCGGATAGTCCTCGACGCGATCGACCGCTCGGGTGCCCAGGCCAAAGACCATGCGCACCATCCCTTGTCCAGCATCGATGCGATCCGACCAGGGATAGAGGTTCCGCGAAAAGGCGACGCCGGCCAGAGGCGGGAAGAACAGATTGCGATGGTGTCGACCCGAGACGCGCTGCACCAGGATGGCCATGCGCTCGTCTGACTCGATCAAGCCCTGTTTGCGGCGATAAGCCAGGGCATCCGGGCTAAGAGCGCTGGCATACACCCGCTTGACGGCCTGCGTCAGGCTTTCCAGCCGCGCATCGAGATCACCCTGGTTGGCGCAGAACTCGCTGCGATATTTGC
>SKLG01000079.1 GCA_007123335.1 Anaerolineae bacterium
GTTCAAGTGTTGCTGTAGAAATAGACCACCGTGGGATGGCCCTGGCGCAGGCTGGCTTGAAACTCGGCCGGCGAGCCGATCTCGCTTGGGCTCGTGCGCAGGGCCAAATAGCCGACAACCAGCGTCGCGACAATGATGATGGTGACCCGATGCTCACGCCAGATGTCGAGCAGCTTTTGTCCCATAGGTATCTGCGCCTATCGACTATTCCGCATCCAAAGCGGCATCCAGCTTTTTCTTGAGCGCCGGCTTGGGGGCAAAGCCAACCATGCGCTCTACCTCCTCACCATCGACGTACAAGATCAACGTCGGGATGCCACGGATACCCAGCTTGCCGGCCACCTCGACGTTCTCGTCGGTGTTGACCTTGGCAAAGGTCATTTTGCCCTCGTACTCTTGGGCCAGCTCCTCGATGACGGGGGCCACCATGCGGCAGGGGCCGCACCAGGGCGCCCAAAAGTCCACCAGAATGGGCAGCTCCGACTGGAGCACCTCCTCATCATAGGTGGCGTCGGTCACGTGCTTGATGTTCTCGCTCATGGTTTCTCCTTTTCCCTTTCTCTCATTCTTGGTTCGGCTCCAGAGTTTCACGGTGCTCTATCCTTTCTGGGGACACTCTTTTACGATATGCACCGCGCCATAGCGGCAAGTGGCGAGACAAGCGCGACAGCCAAAGCAGCGGGAGGCGTCGACCCAAGGCATGTCTTCGGGCTCGATGCGTATGATCGTCTTGTGCTCACAGGCCAACAGCGCCTCACAAGGCTGACACCTTCGACAGAGCACACGGCTGATCGCCGGCACCGCACTCTGCACAATGTGTTTTACAATGGGCATCATTCACGCATCCCATGTTGGGATTCTAAATATACCCCCCTAGCGTATGCTCATTATAGCACGTGGAGCCCTGCCTGTCAAACGCGCCACTCGTCATTTAACCACGGCGGCGGGAAAGGTGCGCCGCATGAGATCAGCCACCTGCTCCACATCGGTGATGTACAGAAACCCGTGGTTATAGCCCCGCCAACCTTCGGTACCCGTACCTTCAAGGCGGGCAAAATAGAGATCGCCCCGCCCATCTTTTCTGTGCACAGAACGGATGAAACTGATCTTGTCGGGGGCGTACGATTCGGTCTTTTTCGGTTTGCCCACGCTGAGGATCAGCGCTCGACGATCGGTGATGGCGTAGAGGGTATGTCGTAGATGATTCAACTGCATCCGGTAGATCAGCACAGGCAGCCCACCCCAGAGCACCACCGACACCGAAATGAGCAGTAACCACCCCGGATTATTGATAGACATAAATGAACATAAAAACAACATGAGAAGACAGGCCGGGATCAGGAGCCACAAGCGCCTTAGGCGGGAGCCTACATCGGTGGCGCCTGCCCATAGCACCCGCTCATCCTCGGCAATCTGGGTATGGAGATAGTCCAACATGCCAGGCCCTAGTTCCTCGGACGACTGCGGATGTGACGTCATCGGCTGATACCCCCTGGCTCTCGATAGAAGCATCGCGCGCCCACCATCACGAATCTGCGCCACATGCCTTTGAGCATATCCATCGCTCAGAAGCTGTCAACCCTCGGCGCTCTTGACGTGAGGTCATGGGCCGCCGAGGCGCGCATCCAGTGTCTTGTCGCGCAGCCAGCGATCGAGATCTTGATGGGCGGCGAGCAGGTGCTCCAGCTCCCCGTCATCCAACAGCACAACGGTCGTCTCACCAGAGCTGCGACAGGCCTCGATCTGCTCTGGCGCCATCTCATGGACGCCGGTAGCGAGCAGGAACGCGAGCCTGGCCCCATGTTCCCGCGCTCGGGCGATGAGCTCGTCCATGAACGGCCCGGCCTCGATATCGGGCAGGTGCGCAAACGTGGTCAGAATCATGGGCCGGTAGGTGTCCCAGAAGCCATCGCGGTGCGGCTTGATCGTCAGCACCAGATCGGGGTGATCGAGGCGGCCCGGCGCCGTCGGATACAGCGAAAAGGCCGGCACGGTGGCCCAGAGCGCGGCGGCAAAGGACTCCCAGTCCTTTCCTGGGCGATATCGACCCTCGGCGCCCAGCGCCTGAGCGCGAAGCATGCGCAGGCGCTCAAAGGCCACTTCCGGGTCCGGCGCCGTCTCATCCTGCGGCTCCGTAGCGTTCACATCCGGCCTCGACTCTGGACGGCCAAAGTAGCTTTGTAGCGCCTGTTCATACAGCCGGTTGCGCACAACAATGGGCTGCAACGGGCGAATGGCGCCGATCATCTCCAGCGAGGCCAGCACCGGGTCGTTGCGGCTAAAGAGCACCTGGGCGCCCTCCATAACGATGGCGCGCAACCGGCGGCGTTCCGCCGGCCGTCGCTCCAGCTCGTGGATGACATGGCGGATGTTGTCATCCTCGATGAGCAACGCCTCGGCGGCCTCGTCCACATGCTGGACGGTGAGCGTTTCGGGACGTTGCCCCTCTAACAGCGCACACAGACGCGAGGTCAGGTAGGGATGACCCGCCGCATGTTGGTACAGGCCTTCAGCCACACCGTCACCGACCTTGATGCCGAGGCGGGAGAACTGGGCCACAATATGACGCACATCGTCAAGGCAAAAGTCGTCCAGGTAGAGCTTTTCGCAGATATTCAGCGGCGAGTTGTTGCCCGAGGTCAGAGTATAGAGATCGACGGCGCCGCTAAACAAAAACAGATACTTGGCCAGTCGATTGGTGAGGCCGCGCCCCTCGGTAAAGACCGTACGCAGGGTGTTGAAAAAGGTGTTGGATACCTCGGGCGAGAGAGCGCCCACCTCGTCGACGAGGAGGATGA
>SKLG01000298.1 GCA_007123335.1 Anaerolineae bacterium
CGGATGATCAGCGCGCCATAGCCCGCCAGGCGCAGAGCGACGGCGCTCCGTCCGCCGGCGTGGCTCTCGCCCAGGTTCCCGGTCAGCGGCGATTTGAACATGGCCACCGTCTTGGAGGCCATGGGAAAGAGGCCGACCAGCGGCCCGACGGCAAAGATGATGGGGTTCTCCTCGCCCAGCGGATCGGCGCCCTCGGGGCATTCCTCCTCCAGCAGCCGGCTCGCCACCCCTGCGCCGCCCAGGCTCTCGGCAAAGAGGGCGGGCCGCTCCTCCACCGACCAGCGGCGGCGGGATAGATCGACGATCAACACGCGCTGCAACAGGTCACGATGCAACATGGGGCACCTCCTCCAACCTCAGGACGTCATAGGGGCAGTAGGGCGCGCACTGGCCACAGTAGACGCAGATCTGCGGCTTGTTCTCCTCCTCGTTCCACAGCACCGCCCCCAGCACGCAGGCCTCTACGCAGCGCTCGCAGCCGATGCAGCGCTCGGGCTTGAGCCGCACGCCGCCGCCCTCGCGGGGCACCAGCGCATCGGTGGGGCAGACCTTGGCGCAGGGGGGATCCTCGCAGGCGCGACAGACGATGACGACGAACCCCCGCCGCATCCCGCCCGCCGACTGGACGTGAATGCACGACCGGGCGAGGCCTCCTTCTCCGGTGCGCCGTGTGCAGGCGAACATGCAGCTCTGGCAGCCCACACAGCGGTCTATGTCAATCACAGAAAGTCGTTTTGCCACACTTTTTCTCCTTCTACGGTTATGGGTTCAATGTGGCATGAATCTGGGTTGAAGGCGTTGCGCATCGCGTAAACGTATCCATTTCGATGGCCTACGGCCATCATCTCCGGAATCACATCATATTATGACATGAGGCCGCCCAGATGGCAAGATTTGGCCGCCCTTGTCCCAAGGTCCTGCCAACCCTGCTGACAGACCCTGGAAGAGGGAGCATCCCTCAGAGCGGGGCGCGGACGTCCTCGTCCGCCGAACACCGCTCACAGGCCAAGCCGTCGTTTCGCGGCATCGGGATCCTCCCCCTGTTGCAGCGCCTGTTGATAATCGTGCCAGCGGGCAAACTCCTCCGGCGACGCCGCCGGGTCGTCGGCGATGGCATATCTGGCCCGCCCAGGCGGCTTGTTCGGTGGGATGGAGCCGCCGGCGTACCACTCGAGCAGCCAGGCGAGGTTGCGCGGGTTATAGCCGCGGACGCACCACTCTTCGTAACAGGTGCGCAGCCGCTCGACGCTGGGCGCCGGCCCCAGGGCGTTGAGGACCCGCTGCTGGACGGCTCTGGGAGGCATTTCTCCCGTAATTTTTTGAATCAGGGTAAGATCAGGCGCGCGAGGGGCGTTAGCCGTCGTGGTCGTTGCTTCTCGTAACGACGCCTTCCCCTCTCTCTCTGGTCTCCTCTGGGTATAATTACTGGTTTCCTGAAGGGTCTTATTTGTGTCATGCGGTGTCACAGGGGGTTGTGATGGCCTGGGACAAGGGGCGTCACGTCGGGTGACAGGGGGATGTGTCGGCGTGGCACGGGGGACGTCACGCGGGGTGACAGGGGTCGCAGCGTGACACTCGCCCACAGCGTGACACCCTTCCACAGCGTGACACCCTCCCAAAGGTCCTTGACGGGGCTCTTGTTCTTCCGAGGGGGCTTGTGCAGGACCTTTGGGAGGGGGAGCGGCCCACTCCTCCTGAGCGACGGGCACGTACTCCCGTGGCACACCCATTGCCGTGGGGTTGTTGCAGGTGATGAGGCCCAGCTCGAGCAGGCGGCGGATGTGGCGCATGAGGCGCTGGCGGGTCCAGCCGAGCTCGTCGGCAAGGCGCTCGCAGCCGGCATAGCAGCAGCCGCGCTTCTGAGCGCCCATCTGAGCGTAACGCCAGATGACACCGTAGGCCAGGGTGGTGCTCGAATCGCCGGTGGCGCGCAGGACCCAGTCGAAAAAGGGGGTAAAGGTGGACAGCGATGACGACATGGTGGTGATCCTCCTCGACGTGTTCTGGTGTGCGAAGCCTCTATCTATATACCACGTCGAGAAAGGCGATTTGGACAGGCTATGCGTAAATTTCGGGAAAACTCGTCCTGCGGCGAGAGGCGCCGTCGAGGGGGTTGAGGCGCCCTGCCCCCTCTCCGTCAGCCCCAGCAAGGCTTGACGGAGAGGGGCGGCGACGATGGCCGGCCGGGCGTCCGCTATTCCTGATTCAGCGACTGGCCGCACTCGGGACAGAACTTGCCAGGAGGCACCGTGGCGCCGCAGTTGGCGCAGGCTATGGTCTGTGCCTCTTCCGCCGGAGGGGGTGGCGGCGAGATGACAGACTCTTCCGCCGGAGGAGGCGGGGGCGACGCGGCCTCGGCCTCGGGCTCAGCAGTGGGGGCGCCCCCCTCGCTATACTCCTCGGCGCGGATGCCGGCCACCTTGATCTCCAACTGCTCGATCTGCTCCTGCAACTGCTTTACCTCTTCATAAATAGGCGTTATCTGCGGGTGGCTGATCTCTCCCTCCTCACATAGGGCGAGCACTACCTTGCCCAGCTCCCTGGCCTTGGCATCGATCTGGGATCGGATCCCCGCGATGGCAGATTCTTCGCGCTTGATGCGCACGGCCTTTTCTGCCTCAAAGGCTACCTTGGACGCTTGCTGCCGCATGGAACCCCATAGCTTCATCGTGTGCCTCCTGATAGAATGACGAGTCGATCTGTTCTAGGATGGTGTCTAACTATTATAAGGGATATTCAGGGCAAATTCAATGCCCATTTTCCCCCGCCGGGAGCGCCGAGCGCCAGCTCGGC
>SKLG01000388.1 GCA_007123335.1 Anaerolineae bacterium
CGGCTTTTCCTTGGCGGTCTCGGGCAGGATGATGCCCAGAGCCGTCTGCTCTTCTTGCTCGGTGGGTTCGACGACGAGATGGTTGCCAAGTGGTCTGAGATTCGACATGGAACCGTCCTCCTGATCGTACATCTTGACATGCTGGATTTGCGACCTTGGCACTCCAACGCTTGGAGTGCTAATGCTAATCCCCAACTATACGCAATTCGCCGCGCCGTGCAAATCGCCGCATAGAGGTTGCCACTCTGCGCCCCCTTCCGAAGGTCCCGTGGCGATAGATGATTGGGAAAGAGATGCCGCTTTGGGGACCTTCGGAAGGGGGCAAAGAGGAAGGGGCGCCAGGGTTGCCTTCTGGGCAGACGGCGCTACAATGACGGCAATACCCTGAAGGGAGGATGAACCCGTGATTGCCCGCGTGGGCGACGCTGCCTGGGCCGAGATCGACGCCTATCTCCGCGCCCACTATCGCGAGAATGTATACCTGCTGAGCGACTTGTACGCTTCCCACCCAACGCGGGCTGCCACGCTGCCCGGCGGCGACAGCCTGGATCTGGTGGGCTATCGCGAGAATGGCGCGCTGCTGGCGGCGCAGGGCTTTTATCGCCTGGGGCGCTGGTTCCCCCATTTCGACGATGCGCGGGCGGTGGAGCCCATGTTGCACGACGCGCTGCGTCGTCGCGTGCGCTGGGTGATGGGCGTGCGGCGGGTGGTGGACCCGCTCATCGCCGGGATGGTGGCCGAAGGGTTTGCCCTCGCTTATGACGAGTATGACGAGGTGTGGATCGCCGATGCCGCCACGCTGCGGCCCCACGCCGCCGAGGAGGTCCGCCGCGCTACAGCGGAGGACGTGCCGGCCGTGGCCGCCTTGCGCCGCGCCTTTGAGCACGAGTATTTTGGCGTGCCGCTGCATCGGGTGGATCAAGATTGGTGCCTGCGCATCGCCGGCCGCTACATCGCCGATGGCGCCTATGTGGCCCAGCGCAAGGGCGAGATCGTGTCCATGGCCGCGGTGGAGGCGGCCATCCCCGAGATGGCTCAGATCGGCGCGGTCTATACGGTGCCCGAACAGCGCGGCCAGGGGCTGGCCCGGGCGACGGTGTCGGCGCTGGCGACGGACAGGCTGCAACACACGCCGGAGGTCAGCCTGGTGGTGAGCGTCGAGAACATCCCCGCCCAGCGGGCCTATACCGCCCTGGGCTTTGGCTACAGCCACGGCTATCGCATGACCCGCCTGGGGTAGCGATCAGGGTACGTCGGCGACGCTCTCTAGCACATAGGTGGGCTGCGCCGCGCTGTCGGCCAGGTCGGCGCGGCGGGTGACGCCGGTGAGCACCAGCGCCGTATCCACCCCGGCCTGCTGCCCCATGAGGATGTCGGTGGCCAGGCGGTCGCCGACCATCAGGCAGCGCTCGCGAGGCACGCCCAGCCGGCCCACGGCGGCGTCGAGGATGTGCCGCGAGGGCTTGCCCGCCACCAGCTCCACCCGGCGGTCGGTGGTGGCCTCCAGGAAGGCGATCACCCCGGCGCAATCGGGGATGGCGCCGTCCTCCACGGGGCAGGCCTTGTCGGCGTTGGTGGCGAAAAAGCGCGCGCCGCGCACCAGCGCCTGATAGGCGGTGTTGAGTTTGGCGTAATCCAGCGTGCGGTCAAAGGCGGCCACCACGACGTCGATCTCCTCGATGGCCTCGGTCTGTATGAACCCCTCCTCGCGCAGCTCCTGACGCAGCGCCTCCTCGCCGATGACGAACAGCCGCGCATCGGGGGTGTGGGCGTGCATGTAGCGCACCAGCGCCTGAGTGGAGTTGATGACGTCACCGGCGTCGGCGGGGATGCCCAGGCGGGCTAGCTTGGCGGCATAGCTCGCCGCCGGCTCCAGCGGCTTGTTGGAGAGGAACACCACCGCGCGACCCTGCGCCCGCAGGCGGGCCACCGTCTCCCTCGCGCCGGGGATCAGCGCCTCGCCCAGATAGAGGGTGCCGTCGAGGTCGAAAATGTACCCCGCGTAACGTGGCGCCGTCATGATGGCAGCACCTCGATGGCGTGAATGTCGGCGATGACCACGTCGGCGTGGGGGCGCAGCGCCTCCTCGTCGAGCGCCCCAGAGGTGACGCCGATGGCGCAGGCCAGCCCCGCGCGCTTGGCCATGACCATGTCCACCACCGTGTCGCCCACCATGATCGCCTCGGCCGGGGCCACGCCCAACCGGCGACAGACCTCCAGGGCCATGTCGGGCGCCGGCTTGAGCGCCACGCCGTCGTCGGCGCACAGGACGGCATCCAGCAGCGGCAGCAGCTCCAGCCTCCCCAGCCCCCACTCGGTGGCGGCGCGGGTGTCGGTGGTGACCACGGCCAGCTTGAGGCCCAGCGCCTTCAGCGCCTGCAAGGTGCCGCGCACGTCACCGATGGGCTCCAGCAATGCCTCCCTATCCAGCTCGCGGCGCGCCCGCTCCTCGGCGCGGTGGACGCCCTCCATAGCGGCGTCCCAGGATAGGCCGCGATGGCGATAGAGGGCGCCGGCGATGAGCACCTGCACCTCCGTCGTGGCCGCCAGGGTGAGCGGCCCCAGCGGGTCCCACGCGCCGGACTGCCGATCATAGCCCAGCGTGTCGGCCAGGGCCTGTATCAGCGCTTCGTCGAGGCCCGGGTCGGCGCGCAACGCCTCATACACGCCCTCGAACCAGGCCTGCCACAGGGCGTGGAAGGAGATCAGCGTGCCGTCCTTGTCCAGCAGGACGAGGCGCGGGTCGAGGGTGCAGCCGGCGATGCGTAGCATGGTGTGGTCGTGGACCTCCCG
>SKLG01000105.1 GCA_007123335.1 Anaerolineae bacterium
TATCTGGTCACCACCTGGGCAAAAGAGATCACAGAGGCCCACCGTCTGCTGGGCGAGCTGGCCCTGGCAGCGATGGAGCAAACCGATTTCGAGCTTGATCTAGAGCCGCTCTCCGCCGAGACCTGGACAGCGCTTGGTTTGATTCCCCAGCCGGCCTTTATTCTGCGCGTGCCCCTGCGCCGCGAGAGACCGGAACAACCTGCTCCTTATGTCCGCGAGCGCCTTGACGTCCGGGCCGGCCCCAGCAGATCCTTCGCAGGCCGCATCCTCGGCCCAGAAGAGATACCCATCGCCGATGCCACCGTCGAGGTGCCCAGTCTTGGCACCCGAACGCGCACCGATGGGCAAGGGCGCTTTGTCTTTGCCAATGTCCCCATCGACCCGCCGATCCGCCACCTCCTGGTGCGCGCCAAGGGTCGCATGCTGAACGTCACTCTCGGTACAGAGAGCACAAAAGGGGAACCACTGGTCATCCGTTTGGATACCTTGATGGAAAGGGAGGGATAACATGCCAAACTATCTGGCACCCGATGTCTATGTGGAAGAAGTCCCAGGGGCAGCGCGCCCGATCCAGGCGGTGGGCACCAGCACCGCCGGGTTTGTGGGTGTGGCGCCCAATGATACCGCTCGCGTGAACGAAGCGGTGGGCATCAGCAACTGGGCGCAGTTCACCCGCGAGTTTGTGCGCGACGCGGACCAAAGCACGCCCCTGTCGCACGCCGTGTTCGGCTTTTTCCAGAATGGCGGCACCCGCTGTTACGTGGTGAACGTGGGCAATGATGGAGTCCTCAGCGGCGGTGGGCAAGAACGCCGCGGCCTGGACGTGCTGGATAGCATCGATGAGGTCGCCATCCTGGCCGCCCCGGGCTATACGGACCCGGTCAGCTATGAGGCATTGTTGACCAAGTGCGAGACGTTGGAGGATAGAGTAGCGGTCGTCGATGGTCCGGCGCGGGCGACCACCACCGAACTCACTCGCGTGGCCACCGTAGAGGCGCCGACAGAATCCGAAGAAGAGGAGGGCAGTGAGGGCGGCAGGCAGCGTGATCAAGAGCAGGGCCTGCGCCCCCGCCCATCGGCTTATGGCGCGGTCTACTATCCTCATATCACGATCAGGGACCCGCTCTCGCCCAACAGTCTGGTAAATGTCGCCCCGTCGGGCCACATAGCCGGTATCTGGGCGCGCACCGACGCGACGCGGGGCGTCCACAAGGCCCCGGCCAATGAGATCATCCGCGGAGCATTGAATGTCACGCATCAGCTCACGCGCTCCGAGCAAGCGGAACTCAACCCCAACGGCATCAACTGCATCCGTCTCTTTACACGAGAGGGAATACGGGTGTGGGGGGCGCGCACCTTGGCCGAGGCCAGCAGCGAGTGGCGCTATCTCAGCGTCCGCCGCCTTTTCAACATGATCAAGGAGTCGATCGCCCAGAGCACCCGCTGGATCGTCTTTGAGCCCAATGATTACACCCTGTGGAAGTCGATCCGCCGTGATGTGGCAGCGTTCCTTACCGGCCTGTGGCGCGATGGCGCGCTCATGGGACGCACGCCCGAAGAGGCCTTTTTTGTCAAGTGCGATGAGGAGACCAATCCGCCCGACGTCATCGACGCTGGCAGGGTGGTGACCCTCATCGGCATCGCCCCGGTCAAACCGGCCGAGTTCATCATCTTTCGCTTGAGCCAGCATCGGGGCGGCGCAGAGGTAGAGAGTGAGAGAGGTGCCTGATGCCTAATAACAACGACCCGTATCGCGCGTACAATTTCAAGCTGATCATCCAGGGTGTCACCGAGGGGCACTTTACCGAGTGCACCGGGCTGGGGGTCAAGGTCGAGGCGATCAAATATCGTGAGGGGGGCAACAATCAGGTGGTGCGCCGCATCCCTGGGCGCGTCGAGTATGACGATGTCACCCTACGCTACGGACTGACCGACTCTCGCGATCTATGGGACTGGCTGATGACGGCGGTGAATGGCGAGGTGGAACGCAAGAACGTCTCCGTCGCCATGCTGGGCCCCGAGGGCTCGGAGGAGGTGCTGCGCTGGGACCTGATCAACGCCTGGCCGAGTGAATGGCGTGGCGCGCCACTGGATGCTCTCAGCCACGAAATGGCCATCGAGAGCCTGGTCCTGGTGTTCGATCGCCTAGAGCGCAGCTAGTCCATGTCAGACGGCGGCGGACGATCCTTGCTATGGCGTCCGGTGGCTCGTTTTCTTGCTCTGGGCGCCAAACTCATGGGTCTCTGGTCTGCGCGGCTATCCGCAGCGGCGCAGCGGGTTCAATCTCGTGCTGAGGGCAATAGTGGCCGAGCAGAGCCTTTGCGGCCACGCCTTCCCTGGGATGGGAGCGAGTCAGAGCCACCTGCTCACTGGCTAGAACGCCTACGTCGTAGCCGCGTACCTGTGCGCTGGATCAGCCATCGCACGCCAGAGCGCGCGTCCCATGACTATGCGGCACCGACGCAACAGGATCTGCTGCCCACCCAAGACCCAACAGCAGAGCCACCAGTGGCGCGAGAATCCGCCGTGGCGCCGCCGGAATCTCGACGTCCCCGCCCGCTGCGGCTGCGACCGACAACGGCGCGATCAGCGCCGGATAAGACAGCGGACAAAACAGTCAAGCCAAAAAGCCCCACGGCTACGGAGATCAAAAAAACCGACGACATGGTTGATCTCGCTCTGGAAGCCGCGGACGGCGTCGAGACGGAAGCAACGCCGACGCGCCGAGTATCTCCAGCGAAGGAGCCTGACGAGATAAGGCGTCCTTTCGCGGAACCCGACGTGAGACCA
>SKLG01000532.1 GCA_007123335.1 Anaerolineae bacterium
TACACGGTGGTGGGCGGCGTGCCGGCGCGCATCATCAGCACCCGCTTTGACCTGGAGACTCTGATGGAACATGAGGCGGCCCTCTACCCACCGGACCGCCGCTTGAGCAGGGATATGCTGCAAGGGGTGCTGAACCATGCGCAAACGCGTTGAGCAGACGGCCAAACCGCGCGTGCTCCTATCCGGCCACCTGCCGCCGCCGATGGGGGGGATGGCGGCCTTTTACCAGGCCCTCTTGAGTTCCTCCCTGCCCGAGCGGGTGAACCTGTGCTTTGTGCAGACCAGCACGCAAGAGCGAGCGTTGGCCAACAGCGGGAGCGTCACGGCGGCCAATCTGCTCTCGGCGGTGCAGGATGGGGCGCGCTTTGCCCGCGCCGCGCTGCGCCATCGCCCCCAAGTCACCCATATCGGCACCGCCCACGGGCTCTCCTTCCTGAAGCATAGCGTCTGCGTGATGATCGCCGCGTTGCTGGGGAGCCGCGTGCTGCTGCATCCCCATTGCGCCTTCTCCGCCTTTTATGCCGATCGCTCGGCGCCATGGCGCTGGTACGTCCGCCAGATCATCCGCCTGTGCGATGGCATCGTGGCGCTATCCCACGAATGGGAGCCGTTGCGCGCGGTAACGCCAAACTGTCGTGTCCATGCGTTGCCCAATGCCATCGATCTGACGCCCTACCAGGAGATCGCCCAGGAGCACATGGCCAGGGATCGAAATGGATCATCGCCCAGGATCCTCTACCTGGGCTACGTGGGCAGAGCCAAGGGGACGTATGACCTGATAGAGGCGGCAAGGGAGCTTCAGTCCACCGAGCAGGACATTGTGTTTGACCTGGTGGGCGATGAGCTGAACCCCGGCGAGCGGGCGCTGTTGGGGCAGCAGATCGAGGAGGCCGGCCTGAGCGATCGCGTGCATCTGCGCGAGGCCGTCTCTGGCGCCGACAAGCTCGCCTGCTTTCGCGACGCCGATCTCTTGGTCTATCCCTCCTACTATGAGGGGATGCCCATGGCCGTTCTGGAAGCCATGGCCTGTGCGTTGCCCATCGTCGCCACCCGTGTGGGTGGGCTGCCCGATCTGGTGGTGGATGGGGTGAACGGTCTGTTGGTGGAACCCGGCAACCCCGAGCAGTTGGCGGCGGCAATCCGCCGGCTGACCACGAACGCGGAACTCTGCCGAGGGATGCGCATGCACAGTTACCAGCTTGTTCGCAAACAGTTCGATATGGAGCAACGGATGGAGCAATTGGTCGATATCTATCAAGCCGTTCTGGCGATGGGAAGGTAGGGTACGACGGCGATGAGGGCGCGTGTGACAAGCTCAGGCGGGACCAGGCTCGGCGATCTTTTGGACACCTCCTGGAAGGTGGGGAACGAGCTGCGGCGCTGGCTGGTGTGGCCCATGGCGCGGCTGGTCTTTGCCCTCAACGGCATTGCCTGGGGCCGAGGTTGGCGCCTTTACGGGCTGCCCGTGATACAAAAGCACGGCCAGAGCGCCATGTCCTTTGGCCCTGGCCTGCAGTTGCGCTCGTCGGTGCCCTCCAACCCACTGGCGCCCAATCATCCGGTGGTGCTCTCCACCCGCGAAAAAGGCGCCGTGTTAAAGGTGGGGGCCAACCTGTGCGTCACCGGCGGCGTTATCTGCGCCACAGAGCGCATCACCATCGGCGACCATGTGGTGGTGGGCGCCAATTGCACCATCGTCGATTCCGACTTTCACCCGCTCGATCCCGACGAGCGCTGGCTCAATCCCGCCGAGGGCCGAGCAGCCCCCGTCGTCATCGAGGATAACGTCTTTGTGGGCATGAATAGCCTGATCCTAAAGGGCGTCAGGCTGGGGCGATACAGCGTGATCGGGGCCGGCAGCGTGGTCACCAACGACGTGCCGCCAGGCGCCATCGTGGCGGGCAACCCGGCCAGGGTGGTGCGCCAGACCGAATCGCAGGTGACGCCATGATGGGGGAGGCATCATCCCTTATGCATATCATGTTCATGGCCCAGTGCTATGCGCCCGAGGATGTCAGCGCGGCGGTGCTCATCACCGAGCTGGCCACCGACCTGGCCAAACAGGGGCATCAGGTGACCTTTATCACCGGCGCGCCCAACTATCCCCATGGGCGGGTGTTCGCCGGCTATCGCAACGCTCTGTATCAGGTCGAGCAGTTGGATGGGGTGCGGGTGGTGCGTACCTGGAGTTACATCTCGCCGCAAAAAACCTTTTGGCGACGCATCTTTCACTATGGCACCTATAGCGCCACGGCGTTCTATGGCGGGCTGTTGGCCGGCAAGCCCGATATCCTGGTCAACTACTCCCCGCCGCTTCCTTTGGGCATGTCGGCCTGGCTGCTGAGCCGCCTATGGCGCGTGCCGTGGATCCTCCAGTTGGAGGATCTCTATCCCGACGCAGCCGTGGCGGCGGGGATGCTGCAAAATCGCGCCGCTATCCGGCTCTTCGCGGCCATGGAGGCATTTCTATACCGTCGAGCGACCCACATCTCGCTCATCGCCGAGAGCTTTCGCCAGAATCTGTTGGCGAAAGGGGTGCCCGACCGGCAGATCACCTTGATCCCCGTGTGGGCCGATCCCGATATCGTGCAGCCTCTGCCCAAGGATGGCCCCTTCCGCACCCAACACGGATTGACGGGGCAATTCGTGGTGCTGTATGCCGGGAACATGGGCGTGACCTCCTGCCTGGAGGACGTGCTGGATGCGGCAAAACAGTTGCGCAGCCAGCCGGACATACGCTTTGTGATCGTGGGCGAGGGCACCAAAAAGGCCGCGCTTCA
>SKLG01000106.1 GCA_007123335.1 Anaerolineae bacterium
CCTGATGACCTCTCTCTCCTGGACCACCGCGAGCCAGCAGCGGGCCATGCGCCACGTGGAGGAGCTGCGCCAGCGTCGGGCCGAGCTGCGCCGATTGACTGACATGCTCAGCCGCAACCAGGAGCGGCTGCACTATTTGAACCTGCGGCTGGAGGAGGCCAAGGCCGCCGCCGAGGAGGCCTATCGGATGAAGCAGCGCTTTGCGGCCAACATCAGCCACGAGCTGCGCACGCCGTTAAACCTGATCGTGGGCTTTAGTGAGATGATGATCACCGCGCCAGAGAGCTATGGCGCCGTGATCCTGCCTGCGCCCTACCGTGGCGATGTGCTGGCCATCTACCGCAGCGCCCAGCACCTGTCCGAGTTGATCGACGACGTGTTGGACCTGGCCCAGATCGAGACTGGCGAGATGCCGGTGAGCCGTGAGCCCGCCGATCTCTGCGAAATAGTCCGCGAGGCTGCCGAGATGGTGGGCGATTTGATCCGTGCGCGGGGCCTCGACATGCAGCTCTCACTGCCGGAGCGCTCCATCATCCTGGATATGGACACGGTGCGAGTGCGCCAGGTGTTGCTGAACCTGCTGGCCAATTCGACCCGCTTTACCGAAAAGGGCTGGATTCGCATCAGCGCCGATGCCCAGGATGGTCGCGCGCTGGTCGCCGTCCAGGATACCGGCAGCGGCATCGACCCCGGCAAGCTGTTCCGGGCCTTTGAGGAGTTTAGCATGCTGGATGACGAGCATGCCGGCGAGGGCAGCGGTCTGGGTCTGGCGATTAGCAAAAAGATTGTCGAGCTGCACGGCGGCACCATGTGGCTGGATAGCCAACTGGGCCTGGGCACCACGGTCTCTTTTACGCTGCCGCTGCGCGAAGACACCTCCTCCGCCCCGGCGCGGCTGGTAGCGGGGGGGCGTCGTCGGCCCTCGCCGGACAAGCCGGCGGTGTTGGTGCTCCACGACGACGTGCGCGCCACGGCGGCGCTGGCGCGGTATATCGAGGGCTATGCCTTTGTGCTGGCGCCCACGTTGGCGCAGGCGGTGGAGGAGGCCGATGCCCTGCTGCCCGTGGCGCTGGTCGCCGATGCCAGCTGGGCACCTCGGTGGGAGGAGGTCGAGGCGGCCATGCAGGGGACGTCCACGCGGCCCTGGGTGCTGTGCCCACTGCCCGGCACCGGCAGCCTGCGCGATGCCCTGGGGGTGCAGGGCTTTCTGCCCAAGCCGGTGCGTCAGCCCGACCTGCTCAGCGCGTTGGAGAGCCTGCCTCGTGAGCCGGAGAAGGTGCTCGTGGTCGATGACGAGGCGCACATGGTCCGGCTGTTTGGGCGCATGCTCCGCGTGCTCAAGCCTCACCTGCAGGTTTTGGAGGCGTTCGGCGGCAGGGAGGCGTTAGAGGTCGTGCGCGCCGAGCGGCCCGATCTGGTTCTGTTGGACCTCTTTATGCCCGATGGAAACGGCTATGACGTGATCACGGCGTTGAGGGCTGATCCAGACCTGGAGAATGTGCAGGTCATTGTCGTGACGGTGCGCGGTGTGGCCGAGCAAGAGGTGAGGCCGCTGGGCAACGAGATTCGCTGTGGTCGTGGTGTCGGCTTTTCGCTGACCGAAACGATCAGCGTGCTTCAGACGTTGCTTCCGGCGGTGACACGTCCGGTCTTAGCGGGCCCAGCCAACGGCGAACCGTCCTCAGCAGTTCGGTCTGACTGACCGGCTTGGTGATATAGTCGCTGGCACCCATGGCCAGGGCCATCTCTTTTTGGTTCAATACGGAGCAGATGACGATGGGGATCTCCTGGGTATGCGGTAGGGCCTGTAGGCGCTGGAGGATCTCCCAGCCGTCGACGTGAGGCATCATGATGTCCAGGAGGATCAGTTTGGGGCAGGCGTCGGCGGCCAGGGCCAGAGCCTCGTCGGCGGTCCTGGCGCCCACCACCGAGATATCGTGGCCGCCCAGGTAACGCTGCAAGAGGGTGATCATGTCGGCGTTGTCATCGATGACCAGCAGCGTCGCCTGCTCCTGGGAGGGCAGACAGATGCGGATTGTCGCGCCCTCGGCGGTGAACTCAGCCTGCACCTGCCCGCCCTGGGACTCGATCAAGGATCGCGCCACCTCTACGTTCACCTCGGCGTTGCTGCCAAGGGGCTTTTCTGCTGCTTTGGATGCTGGCGCAAAGATTTCGATGACGCATCCCTGACGCAGGTCGCAGCCAAGGGTGATCCTTTCTCCCGTAGCGTGATCGAGAGCGTGGCCGAGGAGCCCCAGCAGGGCCTGACGCAGCATGACGCGATCGCCAACGACTGAGGGCCATGTCGTCGCCTCGACCATGATATCCGTCCGCTTGGCCAGCGCCAGGGGTTCGAGCAGGGCGATAACTCCCTCGATGACCTCGCCCAAATCCAGGGTGTCGGTGATCTCGGCCTGCCGCAGACGACGGACCTCTTCGCGGGCCACATCGATCTGGGTGGTGGACGTAGGAGTCTCGCCGCTTTCCTGGGGGACAGGCAGCCTGTCTGCCAGCAAGCTGGCTACCGCCTTGATCCCCTTATCGTGTTCGCGGTAGGCCTGGCGGCGGCTGAGGGCGAGGCGATTGGCGGCCTCTTCGATAGAAAGGCCATCAATGTAGCGGTAGGTGAGGACGGCATAGGCGCGGGCGCAGTCCTTGCCCACAGCATGGTTCGACCGGGGCTGAAGCGCCTCGATGCAGTCGAGCAGGATGCGGCGTAACATCTGTGCCCTGGTCACGCGATCGCTCTGGCCCTCTCGCTCCAGATGGAGAGCCAG
>SKLG01000263.1 GCA_007123335.1 Anaerolineae bacterium
AACGGGACGATCAAAAAGAGGGGAGCGAACATATAGTTGGCGCTGAGAAAGACATACTGCTCCAAGGCACCCATGCCCTCAATCGTGCCCCGGAGTTCGGGGGGTAGCGCTCCGAGCAGCCCACTCAGGTCATCCATGTTGAACGCTTCGGGACCCAGCATCGTAGGCAGAACGACAGTGACCACAGGTATGATCACCTGTAACAAAGCGGGCACGATGATCATGGGCAGCCAGACCATCTTGTTCTGGGTCACCTGCCGGAGGTCCTTGCGCATGATGGCGCGTATCGCCCTGGTATTCATGATTCCATCCCCTCGGCATCGCCGGCCTGGACGCGGAAATAGATATCCTCAAGAGTATGCTCCTTGGGGGTCACGGCATAGATGCGCGCCCCGGTGGCGGCCAAGTCAGCCACCACCGTCGGTATCGCCTCCTCGCTCTCCACCTCAAGCTGAATCACGCCATTCTCTTCGGTGTGATCGTGCACCAGGGGGTGGCCATCCAATAGAGCAACCACAGATGCCGGAGGCGCGCCGCGCAGATCGATACTGACCGACACACTCTGCCACAACTGCCGCGCCAGTTCCTGGGGCGTACCCAGCGCCCGCAGCGCGCCGCGATCGATGACACCGACGCGATCGCACAAACGCTGCGCCTCGATCAGATTGTGGGTGCAGAGAAAGACGGTGCGCCCTTCCTGACGGCTCAGCCGCGCGATCATCCCCGTGACCAGCCGCGCCGCCGCCGGATCGAGCCCCGATGTGGGCTCATCGAGAAAGAGCAACGGGGGATGATGCAGCAACGCTCTAGCGATGGCCAGGCGCTGGCGCATCCCTTTGCTAAAGGTGGCCACGCGATCATCGCCGCGCGCCTCCAACTCGAACTCTTGGAGGGTCTGTTCCACCCGTTGAGGCAGTTCAGCCTCGGAAACGCCATACAGATCGCCAAAGAAAAAGAGATTCTCCCTGGCGGTGAGTGCGTCATAGAGGCTGGGCGTCTCGGTGAGCACTCCGCTCAGGCGACGTATCGTCGGGCCCTCGGTGGCGATGTCCCTACCCGCCACCCACGCCTTGCCCGCGGAGGGGGTTAGCACACCATTCAGCAGGCGCACCGTCGTCGTTTTGCCAGCCCCATTGGGGCCCAAAAAGCCGAACACCTGACCCTGTGGGACCTCGATATTCAGCCGTTGGACGGCCTCGATATCCCCAAAGGAGCGACCCAGATTCTCGGTGACGATCATCGGCTCCATCTGCACCTCCGCAAGAGCGCATGTCGCACATCAGGGATCTATCATAAACAGCGTGGCGACAAACGCAAACTGGGCACAACTCTATGTGGGCGGATACGCGTCGCGCTCAGGATGTCATTTTGTGTGCTTTTCCGTTTATGGTAGAATGAACTGTATCATGACATATTCGATCTATCCTATGTAGAATCCGCCATGTGGCAAGTTATTGGTCACACCTGGGCGGTGGATCTGTTGCAGCGCTCCCTGGCCAGCCAACGTCTGGCCCACGCGTACCTGATCACCGGCCCTGATCATATCGGTAAAACGCACCTCGCTCTCGAATTCGCCGCGGCGCTCAACTGCAACGGCGAGGAGGTCCCCTGCCATCATTGCACGCCCTGCCGCAAGACCGTGCAGGGTACACATCCCGACGTCCAGGTGATCGAGCCCGAGGGCGCACGCCTCAAGATCGATCAAATCCGCCGTCTGCAATACGATCTGGCCCTCTCTCCGCATGAGGGTCGGAGGCGCGTCTGCGTCATCAGCCAATTCGAGCGCGCGACCACCGAGGCGGCCAACGCGCTGCTCAAGACGCTGGAAGAACCCCCGCGCCATGTGGTGCTGATCCTCACCGCCAGTGATGCCAGCCTTTTGTTGCCCACCATTGTATCGCGATGTCAGATTCTTCCGCTGCGCAGTGTGCCCACGCCCATCATCGAGGCGGCATTGCGTGAGCGTATCGCGGAGGAGGCCAGGGTGCAGCTCATCGCCGCGCTGGCAGGAGGGCGTGTGGGCTGGGCGCTACAGGCGATTCAGGAGCCGGCGCTGTTGGAGCAACGCCAGGATAATGCGCGGCAGATGCTTCAGGTGTTATGCCATGGACGGGCGAGGCGTATTCAACAAGCCGAGATGTTGGCTACCCACGAGGATGTGCAAGGCATGTTGCAGACATGGCAACTTTGCTGGCGCGACGTGATCTTGTTACAGCACCACTGTGAGGAGCTGCTGGCCAACACCGACCTGTACGAGGAGCTCGCCCAGATTGCCACATCCAGCTCTCCGGAACAGGCGAGCACGGCGTGGCAGAGCACAAGAACGATGCTGGATCAGTTGGAGAAGAATGTAAACGCCCGATTGGCCCTTGAGGTCATGTTCTTGAGCTGGCCAAGGGTCGAGGTGGGCGTAACGGATAGCGTGTAGAGAGGACGACATTGATGCCAAAGGTGTGCGGCGTTCATTTTCGAGGTGTAGGCAAAACCTACTACTTTGACCCAAAAGAGCTTGATCCGCAGCTTGAAGAATATGTGATCGTAGAGACCAGCCGAGGCCAGGAACTGGGACAGGTGACATTGCCGGTCCAGGAGGTGCCCGAGGACGAGATCGTCGGCGAGCTCAAGCCGGTCCTGCGCAAAGCCACCCATATCGACCTGTTGGACGCCCAACGCTACCGACGGCAAGAGGAAGCGGCGACGACCACCTGCTGCGAACAGGTGGAGCGCTTTCATCTGCCGATGAAGATCGTCGGCGCCGAGTACAACTATGACGGCTCACGGCTGACCTTCTTTTTCACCGCCGACCAAAGGGTGGATTTTCGGCAACTGGTGCGCGAGCTGGCGCGCATGTTCAAAACGCGTATCGAATTACGCCAGATCGGCGTGCGCGACGAGGCCAAGATCATCGGCGGGGTGGGCATGTGCGGCCGAAATCTGTGCTGTGCCACCTGGCTCACCGACTTTCGACCGGTCTCGATCCGCATGGCCAAGCAGCAGAACCTACCCCTCAGCCCGATGGAGATCTCGGGCGTCTGCGGCCGGCTGCTGTGCTGCCTGTTGTACGAGGACGATTACTATCGCGAGATCAAGTCGCGACTACCCAGAGTGGGCCGCACTATCGATACACCCTATGGCCCGGCCAAGGTCGTGCGGGTCAGTGTGCTCAAAGAGACGGTGAACGTAATCCTGGAGGACGGCTCCACCGTCGAGTTGAGCGCAGATGAGCTGGCCGGCAAATCGCCGGCGGACAAGCAGGCAGCCAACGAGGCGCTTGCAGCCCGCCGCCGCCAAAATCTTGAAGAAGCGATCAGCAACCGCGAGGATCAGCGTGCAGCACCGCACGCGCGAGAGGAGCGCCGCCAAGCGTCGGAGGGATCCGCCCAGGCAACCGGGCGCTCACGCAGGCGGCAGCCTAGAGAACAAAGGGCTGCTCCGACAGAGCGATCCACGAAAGGCGGCACCTCTAGGGACGTGCCAGAGAGGGATGGGCAATCGCCCCCTAGCAGACGGACACGCCGTCGTCCGAGGCGGAAACGATCAAACTCACAGACTAACAAAACCTAGAGGATCGAAAAGCGCCGGGGAGCTTATGCCGTCGCACACGCCGGAGGTTTGGCGGCATCCAACGCCTCGAGGCACGATCGGGGCACAAAGATCTGGCCGAGTTGGTTCTCGGGCCTATCGTCGGGGCTGTGAAAGTCACTGCCGCCGGTGCAGACCAGATGGTGCTGCCGGGCCAACTGTCGTAGCTCTGTCGTGACGGCTGGCGAATAGCCGGGATAGTAGACCTCCAGGCCTCGCAAGCCAACGCGGACCAAATCAGGGAGGGTCGAGAGTACACTCCACGGGTGTGCCAGTGCGGACACCCCACCTGCTTGATGAATGAGCTCCATGGCTTGGGCAGGCGTCATCTTGTAACGAGAGACATAAGCCGGCCGCTCTTGATTCAGATACTCTTCGAATGCCTCTTGCAGCGAGTTCACGTATCCCGCTTCTTGCAGTGCCCGAGCGATGTGAGGCCGCCCCACCACGCCCTCTCCGGCCAGATCGAGAACGCGCTCCCACGAGAGCGGTAGGCCAAGATCCTTTAGCCTATCAACCATCTGCAATGCGCGGTCCAGACGCTGCTGCCGAAACTGGGCCAACGCGTCCAGAAGATCATGGTGGTACGGGTCGATCAGATATCCCAGGATGTGCAGTTCACACCCATCCATGTCCGTGCTGATCTCGACCCCGGGCACGATGCGCAAAGGCGTTCCCTTGGCAGCCGTCAGCGCCTCGGGAACGCCCTCTACAGTATCGTGATCGGTGATGCCCAAGACGCCCAACCCCTCTCGCATAGCACGAGCCACCAGTTCATGAGGTGTCAGCGTGCCGTCAGAGAATAGGGTATGGACGTGAAGATCAACAGAGCCTGCGCCCGCGCGTGCCGTCATCGCGGCTCGATGATAAACTTGAGCGCCGTCCTTTCTTGATCGGCAATGGTTACATCAATGAACGCTGGGACGCACACGCAATCCATGCCATCCAGCTCAAGGTAACTGATGGCGATGGCCACAGCCTTGGTGGCCTGATTGACGGCACCAGCTCCAATGGCCTGGACTTCGGCACGCCCATTATCACGAACAACTCCGGCTATAGCGCCTGCGACGGCGGTGGATCTGGAGCGGGACGAAACTTTGAGTACTTGCACTTGCATGATTTTCCCTCCCCATGGCTGCAACACTGAAGCCATCCAATTTGACACACCGCAAACTGCGCGTACTGCGCCCGCAAGCGCGCCCCCCCTCGCGCTCAGGTGTCGACAATCAGACGAGCCTTTGGCGGCTCTGCAGATGCGCCAGGCGTCCTATGGTGAGACTCGATCCCTGGCGCACAGGCTGCGTCATAGACGCCGAACGCCCTATTTGGCATACTCGCTAGCCCGCGTCTCGCGGATGACTGTCACCTTGATCTGGCCCGGAAACTGGAGGCTTTCCTCCACCTTGCGCGCCACCTCACGGGACAGCCGAACAGCACCGTTATCATCGATCTCGTCCGGTTTGACGATAATACGCACCTCCCGTCCGGCCTGAATGGCAAAAGAGGTGTCAACCCCTTCAAAAGAGTTGGCCACCTGCTCCAGCGCTCGGATACGCTTGATATAGCTCTCTAACGATTCGCGTCGCGCCCCGGGGCGTGCACTCGAGATGGCATCCGCCGCCTGCACCAGCACAGCCTCGAGCGTACATTGCTCCATCTCACAGTGGTGGGCACCGATGGCGTTCACCACCTCGGCCGGCACGCCATAGCGGCTGGCGATGTCGGCGCCGATGAGCGCATGAGGCCCATCGACCTCGTGATCCACCGCTTTGCCCAAATCGTGAAGCAGCGCAGCGCGCTTGGCCAATTCCACATCTCCGCCCAGCTCGGCGGCCATCATCGCCGCCAGCCTGGCCGACTCTTTGACATGCTGGAGCACATTTTGGCCATAGCTCGTCCGATAGTGAAGCCGGCCGAGGAGTTTGATGATCTCGGGATGGAGACCGTGAACGCCGAGATCGAGTGCCGCTTGCTCACCCTCCTCGCGAATGGTCTCATCCACATCCTGCTGGGCCTTTTCCACCATGGATTCGATGCGCCCCGGATGGATGCGCCCATCGAGCACCAGCCGCTCCAGGGCCAGTCTCGCCACCTCGCGCCGCACAGGGTCAAAGCTCGAGAGGATGACGGTATCCGGCGTATCGTCGATCACCAAATCGACGCCGGTCATGCTCTCGATGGTGCGAATATTGCGCCCACCACGGCCAATGATGCGTCCCTTCATCTCGTCGTTGGGTAACTCGACGGAGGAGACGGTACTATCGGCCACCTGATCTGCCGCAACGCGCTGAATCGATGTGGTGATGATCTCGCGCGCCTTGCGGTCGGCCTCTTCGTTGGCGCGAGCCTCGGACTCGCGGATGATGCGGGCGGCATCCATCTCGGCCGTCGCCTCGATCTCCTGAAGCAACAGTTCCTTGGCTTCATCCTGACTCAGACCAGAGATGCGCTCCAGCTCGGCCAGATGCTGCTGCCAGGCACTATCGATCTCTGTCTCTCGCGCGTCCAGTGCCTGCTCCTGGGTTTTGAGCCTTTTCTCGCGCGCCTCTAGAGAGTCCATGCGCTGATCCAGGGTGTCGCGGCGGCTCTGTAGACGACTCTCTTGCCGGCTGATCTCACGCAAGCGACGTTTCTCCTCGCTCTCGGCCTCTTGCAGGATAGCCAGCGCCTTGTCTCGCGCGTCGATCTCGATCTCCATGGCGCGCGTACGCGCCTCAGCCAAGGTTTGGGTCGCTTCCTCCTCTCGTTTGGTGATATTCTGGCCGATCGTACGGTTCTTGAGCGTATAGCCTATCGCAAAGCCAATACCCGCGCCAAGAGCTAACGCCACTAAACCAATGATGAATTCCATCGTGTATGTCCTTTCGCTATTTATGTGTAATCGGGCCAAGCCCGTCAGTCTGAATCAGACTCTTGCTCCGCCTGTACCTGATGCCAGAATCGCTCCGTAACGCGCCGAGAGACATCATAGGCAAAGCCACGACGCTGGAGAAAACCCAGCAACCGCCGATAGAACGTCTGCCTGTCCAGGTTGGCCAAGCGGCGCACACGAGACTCGGCGGCCTTGATGGCCCCAGCGTCCTCGTCTACGTCTTCGATAGCCTCCTCGATGATCTGACGATCGACTCCCTTTTGCCGCAACTCGGCATAGAGAGCTCGGCGTCCTCGCGGACGAAATGCCTCGCGGTTCTCGACCCACAGCCGGGCAAACTCTTGATCATCCACCAGGTTTGCGCGATCGAGCCTGTTCAGAATATCCTCAATCTGCTCGGAACGTAGACCTTTGCGCTCCAGATATCGTTTGACCTCCTCCTCACTTCGGGGACGATACGAGAGATAATGGAGCGCGTTGCTATACCCCCGCTCGGCCTCATCAAGTGCCTGGAGGCGACGCACCTCTTCATCGGTCAGCTCTTGACCGACGACCAATTGCGCTGCCGTCAGCTCTTGCAAGCTAAAGGCATACTCGTCATCCATGAAAACACTAATGCGATCTCGTCTGTGTATTTGCCTCTTGAGCGCTGTAATAATCATAAACCTATCATAAAACAAAAAGAGAGCCGCAGCCCAAGCCACAGCTCTCTAATAGTAGCAGACGCCCCCCTTGAATCAGCGTGCAAGCAAGAATGGAAGGCATTGGCGCTATCGCCCCAATCTCACGCTATGATGTGCTAATAGGTAGGTACGCCTCTGGTCGCTCTCGCGTTTTGGATATATCCATCGTCCAGGGTTATACGCCCCAAGCGGTAGCTACCCCTTTGCCCGGCAACCTCGAACTGTGACTACATTGGCAGGCTGTGGCCAGGAACAAGAATCAGGGGCATCTTGACAGGCACCCCAATAGCGCTATACCACCAGGCGATCAAGACTCGTCCAGATCTCCGGCGTCCTCGTCATCCTCGTCATCGGAAGAGCGCACCGGGATGAGCCCCATCGATTCGCGTACGCTCTGCTCAATCTGCACGGCGATCTCGAGATTCTCGCCAAGAAAGGTCTTGGCGTTCTCGCGTCCCTGGCCGAGCCTGGTCTCACCGAACGAATAATAGGAGCCTCGTTTATCGATGATACCCGAGTCGACGCCGACATCGAGCAAGCTACCCTCACGAGAAATACCGTGATCGAACATGATGTCGAACTCGGCCATCTTGAAGGGCGGCGCCACCTTGTTCTTTCTCACCCGCACGCGCACGCGGTTGCCGATGACATCACCACCCTGTTTGATCGCCTCCATGCGGCGCATGTCGAGGCGCACCGCGGCATAGAACTTTAATGCGTTGCCGCCACTGGTCGTCTCGGGGTTCCCAAACATCACGCCGATCTTCATGCGCAGTTGGTTGGTAAAGATCACTGCCGCGTTGCTGCGCTTGATGGCGCCGGTGAGCTTGCGCAACGCCTGGGACATGAGCCGCGCCTGAAGCCCCATATGCGCATCGCCCATATCGCCCTCGATCTCGGCCTGAGGCACCAGGGCGGCCACCGAGTCGACGACCACGACGTCTACGGCGCCGCTGCGTATCAATGCCTCGGTGATCTCCAAGGCTTGCTCGCCGGTGTCGGGCTGCGAGATATACAACTGCTCGACATCAACGCCGCAGCGCTGTGCGTACGCGGGATCTAACGCGTGCTCAACATCGACAAAGGCCGCAATGCCGCCCATTTTCTGGCATTCGGCGATGACGTGTTGGCACAACGTCGTCTTGCCCGAAGACTCGGGACCATAGATCTCGGTGATGCGCCCGCGGGGGACTCCTCCGACGCCCAAAGCCATATCCAGCACCAAACAGCCCGTGGGGATGACGTCAACGTTCAACCCCACCGACTCGCCGAACCGCATGATGGCACCTTCGCCAAACCGCTTTTTGATCTGCGCGACCGTAGTATCCAGTGCCTTGATTCTGCCGTCATCTGCCATGTCATTGGTTCCTTTCCATGGCCTACCCACAACTACAGTGTACAATATAGCGCCAAGATTCGCAAGTACTGAAAAAGACGAAATCGTACCTTGGCACGACGCCATCCATAATCTCACACCCAAGCCGCAACGTACACTAGTATAAAAGCCGGGCTGCACAACGGCAACCCGGCTTGCATAACCTACCGCAGGCTACTTGTCCCAGCGGCGATCGGGCTGCCAGAAGCCCAGCTTGGGGGTATTCCACTCGTCGGTGGGCTCGAACAGCCCCGGCCAACGCAGGTTCTCGCGGATCCCCTCCAGGTTCAGGTCCACGCCCAGACCCGGCTTGTCGGGCACCTTCACATAGCCGCCCTCCATGAGTGGCTCCTCCAGCCCGGTGACCAGGTCCTTCCAGAAGGGCAGGTCCACGGCGTGGTTCTCCAGCGCCACAAAGCTGGGGATGGCCGCCGCACAGTGGACGTTGGCCATAAAGGCAATGGGCGAGCCGGCAAAGTGCAGGGCCGTAGGAATGCCATAGCGCTCGGCATAGTCGGCGATCTTTTTCGTCTCCAGCATACCACCCGAGGTCAGCAGGTCGGGATGGATGATGTCCACCGCGCGCATCTCAATCAACTGGCGGAAACCGTCCCACAGGTAGATTTCCTCGCCGGCGGCCGTGGGCGTACGGATGGCATCGGTGACCTTGCGGTGTCCCTCAAAATCGTCCCAGGGCATGGGGTCCTCCATCCAGGCCAGGCCATAGGGCTCTACCGCGTGGCCCAGGCGGATCACCTCGTCGGCGGTCATGTAGCCGTGGCCAAAGTGGTCGACACAGAGCGATACATCCCAGCCCACGGCGTTGCGCACGCCCTCGGCGATCTCGCACAGCAATTGGATGCCCTTGTCGGTGACGCGCATGCCATAGCCCGAGCCCGGTGCCCGGCCCATGCGGCCCATAGGATATTCATACTCGGTGGTCGAGCCGATGAGCACGCCCGGCTCGCCGGCCAGCACCCTCGGCGTCAGGTCGAACTTTATAAAGGTAAAGCCCATCTCCTTACGGCCCATCACCCGCGCGGCATAGCCCTCAGGGGTCGGCTCTTCCGGCGTCGGCGTGTCGGCATAGACGCGCACCCGGTCGCGGTACTTGCCGCCCAGGAACTGATAGCAGGGCACGCCGTACACCTTGCCCACCAGGTCCCACAGGGCCAGCTCCAGGCCCGAGACGCCGCCGCCCTCGCGGCCCCAGTTGCCAAAGCGCTTGATGGCGCGGAAGAGCATGTCCACGTTGCAGGGGTTCTGGCCCAGCAACATGCTCTTGAACTGCAGGGCGTTCTCTTTGTGGCCGGCGTCGCGCACCTCGCCGATGCCATACACGCCCTGGTTGGTGTCCAGCCGAATGATGGGATAGTCATAGTTCGAGGCGACCACCGCCACGCGCATATCGGTGATCTTGAGGTCACTCGGTCGTGAGTAGGTGTTGATCGCGTTCTCGACGCGACCCATCTGTTCTTGCGTCTGATCAGGCATTTTCTCGTGTCCTTCTGTTGATAGTCGCGGCGCAGCGCCGCACATCTCGGGATACCCTGGGATACAGGGATTGCTTTTGCCAGGCTCAGAGCCTAGCTTGTGACCTGGAGCGATTACGACTGGTGCCAGATAAGATAGGGCTGAAGGCGCTCCCAAACCCGGTCGATCTCCCACATATCATGCTCATCCAATGGCTTGGCAGCGTTGCGGATGCGGTTGTTCTTGAACACACCACGGCGGATCATGATCTCTTTGGCGTAGGCCATGCCCAGCAGCCCCTCCAGGACCACCGCCGGCAGGATCTTTTCAAAGAGATCGCCGGCCTCGTCCAGCTGGCCTTCATCGAGCAGGTCATGGATGCGCTGCAACACGTCGCAGAACTCGCAGGCAGGCACGCAGCCGGCCGCGCCACGCTCCCATTCGGTGATCAGGTTGCGGCCACCGCCGCCGCCCATGACGCCGTGAACCTCAGGGTTCTTTCTGGCCACCAGCGCGGCGATACTCTTGCGCGCCGGAGGCACCTCTTCCTTGACCCAGCTCACATGCTCGATCTCCGTGCATAGCTTGACGATCTG
>SKLG01000465.1 GCA_007123335.1 Anaerolineae bacterium
AGCAGGATATCCACCGTCTCCTCGGTGACCTCGCTCTCCAGACCGCCCATGATTCCGGCCAGCGCCACCGGGCCGCCACCATCGGTGATAAGCAGCATCTCCTCGCCCAGATCACGCTGTACGCCATCCAGCGTCTGCATCGTCTCGCCCGGGCGCGCGCGCCGGACGATGATCGTCGGCGATCCACCCGCCTGTCGGGGCCGCAGCAGGCGATAGTCAAAAGCGTGGAGCGGCTGGCCCAGCTCTAGCATGACATAGTTGGTGATATCGACGATGTTGTTGATCGGGCGCATGCCGGCCAGCGTCAGGCGACGCTGCATCCACAGCGGCGAAGGGCCGATGTGTACCCCCTTGATCAGCGCCGCGCTATATCGGGCGCAGAGATCGGGGTCCGCGATCTCGATATCGACCTGCCCTTCGATAGGCTCGCCCTCGGCCCGCAACGTCGGTGGACGAGGGGTGTACGTGCTCCCAACAAGGGCCGCCGTCTCACGGGCCACGCCAGTAATGGAGAAGCACCGCGCCAGATTCGGCGTCAGGTCGAGGTCCAGCACAGTATCGCCATAGTATTCCTGGAAGGGCATGCCCACCGGCGCGTCGTCGGGCAGGATGAGGATGCCGGTGTGCTCCTCCGACAGACCCAGCTCCTTCTCTGAGCAAACCATCCCCCGCGAAGCCACGCCGCGGATCTTGGTCGCCTTGAGCGTCTTGTACTGCAAGGTATCGGCATAGGCGTCGATGAGCCGTGCGCCCTCAACGGCAAAGACGACCTTTGGCCCCGCATCGCCCACCCTGAGGTTGGGCGCGCCGGTGACCACCTCCAGCGGCTCGTCCTGACCATAATCGACGGTGACCAGCACCAGGCGATCGGCGTTGGGGTGCTTGCGCACCGAGATCACCTGGCCCACGACGATATGCTCCGAGTCCCACGCCTCGCCGACGTGCTCGACGGCGCCCACTTCGAGCCCGCCGAGGGTCAAACGCTCTTCAAGCTCAGATAGAGGAATATCCCAGCTTACATGTTCTTTTAGCCATCCAAGGGGAATGCGCATCTTCTCCCTTACCTCCCTGTTTGTCTCGCGATCGTCATCCTGAGGCCTGCTATGGGCTTTTCGCGGGCGAGACGCCCGCGCCCCTAGCCTCTAGGGGAATTGTTGTAGGAAGCGGACGTCGCCGCTGAAAAAGTTGCGAATATCGGTGATGCGGTGCTTGAGAATGGCCAGCCGCTCGGGCCCCATGCCAAAGGCGAATCCGCTATACACATCGGGGTCATAGCCGCCATTGCGCAGAACCGTGGGATGCACCATCCCGGCGCCCAGGATCTCTAGCCAGCCGGTGTATTTGCACATCGGGCAGCCGGCGCCAGCGCACAGAATGCAGTCGATATCGGCCTCGGCGCTGGGCTCGGTGAAAGGAAAGTAGCTCGGGCGAAAGCGTAGCTTGCGCTCGGCGCCAAACATCTGCCGGGCGAAATTGGTCAACACTCCCTTGAGATCGGCCATGGTGATATTGCGCCCCACGGCCAGGCCCTCTACCTGATGGAACATATGCTCGCTGCGCAGTGTCACCTGCTCATAACGGTAGCACTTGCCCGGCAGGATGACGCGGATCGGCTCGGGGTAGTGCTTACGCATGGCGTGGATCTGCCCCGGTGAGGTATGAGTGCGCAAGAGCGCGCCGGGCGTGGTGGTGTAAAAGGTGCTCCACATGTCCCGGGCCGGATGATGCGGCGGGATATTGAGCAGTTGAAAATTGGTCGTGTCGTCCTCCACCTCTCGGCTGCGCAACACCTGAAAGCCCATCTGGGCAAAGATGGCATAAATCTCGCGCAACGTCTGGGTGCTGAGATGCAGCGTACCCACCGAAGGCGGCCGACCAGGCAGACGAACATCGATGGCCCCCTTGGCCAGGTCCTCGTCCAGCGCACGCTGCTGCAACGCGGCCTGGCGCGCCTCAAAGGCAGACTCCAGCGTCTGGCGTACCTCGTTAGCCAACTGACCCGCTGCCGGGCGCTGATCCGGCGGCAACTTGCCGATGCCTCTCAGCGCCTGGGTCACCAACCCATTTTTGCCCACGTAGGTCCGACGCCAGGCGTCGAGGGCCGCGAGATCCTCAACGGCTTGAAGTTCCTCCTCAGCCTGGGCTCTTAGGCGATGCAGTTCCTCCAACATAGCGCGCTCCTCCTCCGGATAGCGACTGCAATCGAGTTGCCAACTCGCAGATAAAACCCACAAAAAAGCGACGTCAAACATCCTCCAAGGGACGAAGTTTGCCGTCGCAGACTCTCCGCGGTACCACCCTGATTGCTCCGCCACAGGGAGCCTCTCATTACCGGCGGCCCAACATCGGGCGTACCGGCTACCCGGATAACGGCGGGCTGCCGGAGCGACCTACACACGTGAGACGATAAAAGCCTTACGCTTCAGCCGTCCGCTCCAGAGCGAACTCGTGGCGGGCCGCAACCCAAGAGGACTTGCAGTCGATGATCCTCTCTCCCTGGTGGCGCTGGCACCCACCTACTCTCTCTTTCATAGCGTTTGGGTGTCTCGTATTTGATTACGCACAGTATAGCCTTAGGCCAGAGCGGCGTCAAAAGAAGCGAACTCACCTATGAACAGCGATCCGTCTTTACACCCATCTGAGCCGCGCCAACTTGACCCCACCCCTTAGATCCTCGACGGTGCTGATATAGTAGCGATCCCCATCCTGTACCACTTCTGGGGCAGCGACCCGCAGCGTGGCGATCCATTTGCCATCATGGCCCAGGCCGAAA
>SKLG01000056.1 GCA_007123335.1 Anaerolineae bacterium
CCGAAGCGACGATTGCCGGCGTCCCACATGCCAGGGCCTCCAACACCGGCAGGCCGAATCCCTCATAGACCGAGGGAAAGAGGAACGCCCGCGCGCCCGAGAGCAGTGCCGGCTTGTCCTCCTCTGGCACCCAGCCGACAAAGCGGACCCGCGCCTCGATGCCCAGGTCGCGTGCCAGTGGCCGAGGGTCGGGAGCGAATGCCGAATCTTTAGCGGGTAGTTGCCCGGCGATGACCAGATCGACGTCGCTCAGGATGCGCTCGGCGTCGGCAAAGGCGCGCAGCAGCTCGGGCACCCGCTTGCGACGATCGAACCCTCCCAGGTAGAGGAGATAGGGGCGTGAGAGGCCCAGCCGTTGGCGCAGTGGCCGCGATGACTCGTCGCTCAATGGCTGATAGGCGACGGGGCCGTCGCGATCTACTGCCAGGTAGATGACGCGAATGCGCTCAAGCGGAATACGCAACAGCTCCTGAATATCGCGCGCCGAGGCATAAGAGTCGGTGAGGATCAGCGTCGCCTCACGCGCGGCGCGAGACACCAGACGCATATAGAGGCGGGCCCGCCGCGATGCCGCATACTCGGGCAGACGCAGAGGGATGAGATCGTGAATGGTCACCACCGTCGGGCAGGTCGGGCGCAGCGGCGGCGCAAAGTAGGGTACGTGGGCGACCTCGATGCCCTGGGCCGCGCACGCACGGGGAAAAGCTACTTGCTCGAACCACACTTTGGCCAAATCGGCATAGCGGCCGGCGATGCCGCCATCAAAAGGTGTGGGCACCGACTTGAACACGACGCCAGAAGGCGCAGAGTCTTGAGCAGGCGATGGAATCGCCGACGTCGGCAGAAAGCAGGTCAAATCCTCCTCGGTCGATGCCAAGTTTGTGACCAGGTGATGGAGATATTGACCGCTGCCGGTGCCGCTCATGCCCCAAAAGGCACCATTGATGCCGATTTTCATTGTCCGTCCACTTTCCAGAGAGGATCAATGGACCTACTGTAACATGCGGGGCAGGGGGCGCCAAATATGGGGAAAAGCGCCTCCCAAAGGGTATTCGCTTTGAGAGGCGCATGATGGTTCCGCAAAGATGGATTAGCGCTTGACGTGAAAAGCCTTCATCCCGGCAAAGGCGGCGGCGTCACCCAGCTCTTCCTCGATGCGCAAGAGTTGGTTGTACTTGGCCACGCGGTCGCTGCGCGCCGGGGCGCCGGTCTTGATCTGGCCGGTGTTCAACGCGACAACCAAATCGGCGATGGTGCTGTCCTCGGTCTCACCCGAGCGGTGCGAGACGACGCTGGTCCATCCGGCGCGGTGGGCCAGCTCGACGGCGGCGATAGCCTCGGACAGCGTGCCGATCTGGTTCACTTTGCAGAGCAACGAGTTGGCGGCCTTGAGGTCCATGGCCTTGTGCACGCGGTCGACGTTAGTCACCAGCAGATCGTCGCCGACGATCTGCACCTTGTCGCCCATGGCAGCCATGAGGTTGACCCAGCCGTCCCAGTCGTCCTCGGCCATGCCGTCCTCGATGGAGATGATCGGGTACTTGTTCACCCAGTCGACATAAAAATCGACCATCTCGTCGCTGGATAGGATACGATCCTCCCGCGCCAGGTGATACTCGCCGTCTTTATAAATCTCGCTGGCGGCGGGATCCAAGGCGATGAACACCTCCTCGCCGGCACGATATCCGGCGCGCTCGATGGCCTCCAAGATCACCTCAATGGCCATGGCGTTGGAGCTTAGCGAAGGGGCGAACCCGCCTTCATCACCTACATTGGTGTTGAACCCCTTGTCGTGGAGCACCTTTTTCAGAGTCGCATAGATCTCGGCGCCCCAGCGCAGGCACTCGCTAAAGGAGGATGCGCCGGTGGGCATGACCATGAACTCTTGCAGGTCGGTGCTGTTGGCGGCGTGCTCACCGCCATTGAGGATGTTCATCATCGGTACCGGTAGCACGTGGGCATAGACGCCGCCCAGGTAGCGATATAGGGGTATGGCCAGAGCATCGGCGGCGGCCTTGGCCACGGCCATCGAGACACCGAGGATGGCGTTGGCGCCCAGACGGCCCTTGTTGGGCGTCCCGTCCAGCTCTTGCATAAGGTTGTCGATGGCCAGTTGATCCAGGGCGTCCATGCCCACCAACTGTGGCGCAAGCTCGTCGTTGACGCTTGCCACCGCGTCAAGCACGCCTTTGCCCCCATAGCGCGCACCGTCACCGTCACGCAGCTCCACCGCTTCATGCACCCCGGTGGAAGCGCCGGAGGGCACCGCCGCCCGGCCAAAGCCCCCGGATGCCAGTTGCACCTCTACTTCAACGGTGGGGTTGCCGCGCGAATCGAGAATCTCTCGTCCATGAATATCCGCGATTACTGTCATCGTTCGCTCCTTTCCAAGCTATTGGCCCCCGTGGGGGCAACAAAAAGCCTCTCGATGGGCGAGAGGCTTGCGGTGCCGTATGCTGCATTGCGGGTTCAGCTTATCGTAAAAAGAGACGCATGTCAACCGCGACGCCGCCCTGGCCCTTGTCACGAACCAGTAGAGGGTTGATGTCCAACTCGGCGATGTCGCCGAAATCGGTCACGAGCTGCGATACGCGCAGTATCGTGTCGATGATGGCGTCCACATCGGCGGGCGCCTGACCGCGCACGCCCGTGAGCAGGGCATAGCTGCGGATGCTCTCCACCATCTGCTGCGCCTGCACGCGGGGCATGGGCGCCACGCGGAAGGCAACGTCTTTGAGCACCTCGACATAGATGCCGC
>SKLG01000483.1 GCA_007123335.1 Anaerolineae bacterium
GGGCTCTATGTGGGCATCGAGCACGAGGTCATCCCCGACGAGGCCGTGGAGGCGATCCGCATCATCACCCGCCGGGCCAGCGAGCGAGTGGTGCGCTTTGCCTTTGAGTACGCCCGGCATAACGGGCGCAAACAGGTCACCGCCGTGCACAAGGCCAACATCTTGAAGCTGACCGACGGCCTCTTTTTACGCGTGGCGGGGGAGGTGGCGGCGGAGTATCCCGACATTGCCTTTAACGACCGCATCGTCGACAACCTGTGCATGCAGCTCGTGCAGCGCCCGCAAGAGTACGACGTGCTGGTGATGCCCAACCTCTACGGCGATATCGTCAGCGACCTCTGCTCGGGGCTCGTGGGCGGCCTGGGGGTGACCCCCGGCGCGAACATGGGCGATGGCATCGCCGTGTTCGAGCCGGTGCATGGCTCGGCGCCAAAATACACGGGGCAGAACAAGGTGAACCCCACGGCGACGATCCGCAGCGGGGCGCTGATGCTGCGCTTCCTGGGCGAGACCGAGGCCGCCGACAGGGTTGAGCAGGCGGTGATGCGCGTCATCTCCGCGGGGGAGCAGGTGACCTATGACCTGAAACCCACTCGCGACGACCCCACCGCCGTGGGCACCCAAGAGATGGCCGACGCCATCATCGCCGCGTTGTAGCATTCTACGCAGGGGCGTCACACGTCCTGTTGCGACGCCCCTGCGCCCAATCCCTCTAGCCCTTGACGGCGCTCGACGCGCCCTGCTGCGGCGCTGCCGCCAATCCCCGCTCTCGCGGCACGGCCACCAGGGCGCACACCGCCCCCGCCGCCAACGCCCAGGGCAACACCGATAGCGCCTGACTCAGGCCGATACGGTCGGCCACAAGGCCCAGAATCCAGGCGCCCCCGCCCCCGGTGACAAAGGTAAAGCCAAGGAACGCCCCGGCCACCGTGGCCATGCGCTGTGGGAATTGGCGCTGGCCGGCAATGATAAAGAGGGTGTGCGACGGCCCAAGGGACAACCCGGTTAGGACGAGCATCACATAGCCGGCCATGCCCTCCAGGGTGAGGTAGCCGAACAACGCGATTCCCGAGAGGACCATAGCCCCGGCTAGCACCCGCGCCAGCCCAATGCGGTCGGCCAAAAAGGAGCCGACGACGCCGCCGATCGCCGTGCTGAACAAAAAGAGCGACATGACCAGGCCATAGGTCACCGTGGGCACGCCCATATCTTGAAGCTGCTTGGGCACAAAGGTGGCCAGGCTCTGTTGAGCCAGCGAGCGAAAGGCGGTGCCCAGCAGCAACACGCTCAGCAGCGCCCAAAAGGCGCCACCCATGGCCCCTTTGGCGGCGTCGCTCGCCGCGGGGGCCTTGTCCGGGATCTGCACATAGCGAGGCACAAAGGCGCGCACCACCGTGAGCGCCAGCGTCGTGGTGATCAGCGCCAGCCATAGCAGGGCGTGGCGGCCATGGGTGCCCAACAGCCAGCCGCCCAACGCCGACCCGAAAAAGGCGGTGCCGATGGTGCCGCCAAAGAAAAAGATCGACGCTGCCGTGGCCCCCCAGCGCGCGCCGCCCGACACGGTGGCATTGGCCGCGCCCTGGGGATGAAAGGCGCCGGAGCTGAACCCGGCCAGCGCCAGCGCGCCAAAGATCACCGGCTTGGTGGGCGCCAGGATGACGATGCAGTAGAGCATCGTGGTCCACAGGATGGAGGTCACCGCCAACACCCGCCCGCCGACCCGCTCGCTGAGGTGCCCGAAAAAGGGCTGGGTGATCGAGGAGATGGTCTGGTAGATCATCAACACCAGGGCGATATCGGCGTTGGAGAGGTTGAGGGGCGAGCTGAGCGCCGCCAGCAGCACCGGCGCGACGCCGAACCAGGTATCGTGGGCCGCGTGGCCCACCGCAACGCCGATCAAGGCACGTTCTTTGGATTTATCCATCATATCCTTTGTCAACAGAAACCATTGGCACGCACCAGGCATCGTGAGCATATCAATAGTCCATTATAGCGGTGAACGTAATCGCTGCAATTGGGGCCATGCCTCTCTTTGGGCCTGTCTATACGCACGATCGGGAGTCGCACTTGCTCGGATTTGGGCATCTTTGACACTGCTACGGCGTGGGTATATGATATGTCGACTGTAAGCGGGAGAGTTGATGCGAAGGCGCTCCCATGGCCGCTAGCGTGGGTCCTTGCCATCGGATGGAGCATTCATGGACCGCGATCGACTGGGTCATCTCATCGGCCTGGCCACCGAGCTGGGCTTTACCATGGGACTGAGCGCCGCCGGTCTGGTGGTTCTTGGCCTCGTCGCCGGGCGTTGGATCGACGCTCGGCTGGGCACCGGCCCCATCGCCACCATAGTCTCGATCATCGCCGGCGCCGTGGCCGGGCAATTGGCCGCCTACCGCTTGGTAACCCGCACCACTCGGCGCCTTTCCCAAGATCCGCAAGGCTTTCTCTATGCCGAGGATGCGCTGGCGGCGCTGGGGCTGGCGCTTCGCGCCCTGGCGGCCATCGCCCTGCCCAGCCTGCTCGGCATCGTCATCGGCCTCCTGGTGGATCGCGGGTTGGGCACAGGCATCGCCGCGACCCTCCTTCTGGTGTTGAGCGGCCTGGTGATTGGTTTCAAAGGAGCGCTGCATCTGATCCAAAGCCAGCGCCGCATAGATGAGCGAGACGAGGATTCGTGTCCACCAAACGAGGATTGATAGCCTTTATCCTCTTGGCCGTATTGGTCATTGCCGACATATTCA
>SKLG01000193.1 GCA_007123335.1 Anaerolineae bacterium
AACGCGGGCGAGACGCCCGCGCCCCAGTGGCTTGTGTCGCCGTGCCCGATGCTATGCCGGACCTGCCCGATCTTGGCGCGCGCTATGGCGACAGGGGCGTGCCTGGCTCTGAGGCGGATGTTTGGCGGCGCTGGCGGGATTCGCTGCAGACCCAGTTCGACGCCTATGGCTTGGATCGCTATTTTTCCGATCTCTCGTCTTTCTGCCGGGCGACGTGGATGTCAGTGTCTGATGCGCTTCGGTGTGCGATGGAGGATTGCGCGCCAGAAGCTGACGTGGTGTTGCTGCGCAGTTGGTCGGGGGCGGCCAAGATGGACGGCGCCGGGTATGATCTGGGTAGCTTGGCGGACCCCTTTCGCCAGCCCAAGATTCGGGCGTTATCGGCAGAGGAATGTCGTCTGCAGGAAGGACATGAGCAGATCCATAACGTCGAGGAGCATGACATCTTGTGGCTAAAGGGCGTCGGCGCGCTGCAAGAGATTCGATACGGCCTGGGCGAGGAACCGGCAAGGCGGCGCATCGTGCTGCTGCTGGGCGATGACGATCCTCAAGAGACCGCCTCGGCGTTGAGCAACTGGCTGGGAACGCCCATCGCGCCGCTGACGCCGGAGGAGGGCGCCCCGTTGTGGTTGTTTGATCTGCGCCGCGCCTTTGACGGGGCAGAGGCGTCGGGCACCGTGCGGGTACCGACACCGCGACCGCGCTACCTGCTCGCCGCCGCTGAGGGCGATGTTCCACCTTATGCGCCATTAGTCATCGGATGCATCGCGCCAAGTGGTCCTGCAGGCGGGCCTCGCCTGGGCGTGGCGCTGGGCCGAGCGTTGGTGGATGGCTGTGAGGTCTGGCTGTCCACGTTGTCTCGCAAAGAACTGGAAGAGATGTCCGAGTAGGGCTGGGGGCGTTGAGCGATCGAGTGGAGGGAGCTTTGAGCGACAGACGGATGTGGCTGGTGAACCTGGGCGTCGAGCCCTATGATGCCGCGCATGCGCTGCAACGGCGCCTGGTCGATTGGCGGCAACGCGGGCTGGTGGAGGATACGCTGCTCTTGCTAGAACATGAGCCGGTCATCACCCTGGGGCGCCGCGCCGATGACGGGCACATTCTCGTCAGCGACGAGGTTTTGGCGCAGGAGGGGATCGTGGTGCGGCGCATCGAGCGCGGCGGCGACGTTACCTATCACGGCCCCGGCCAACTGGTCGGCTATCCGATCCTGCATCTGCCCAGCCACGGCTTGGGCGTCAGCGATTATATGCATCGCCTGGAGCAGGTGATCATCGATGCGTTGGCGGTTTGGGGCATTAACGCCCATCTGCGCGAGGGGTTCGTCGGTGTGTGGGTGGGGAGGAACAAGATCGCGGCGCTGGGCGTGCGCATCCGTCGTGGGGTCTCGTTTCATGGGCTGGCGCTCAACGTGTCGCCGATCATGGCCCATTGGGAGGCAATCATCCCCTGCGGCATCACCGACGGCGGGGTGACCAGCATGGCCGCCGAGTTGGGCCACGCCCCGCCTATGGCGCAGGTGCGAGGCACGCTGGCGGAGCAGTTTGCGCGTCTCTTTGGCGTGGATGTGGTCGAGACGACGGTAGACGCCCTGGCTGCCCAGGCAGCGGCCGCGGAACGCGCCGAGACCGAGGCCTAGCGGTCCACCGCCGCGACGATGCGCCGTCCCTCATTCCAGGCGCGGGCCATGCGCGTCGTGTTAAAGGCACAGCCCACACCATCGGCCTTGTGGCCGGCGTCGCGGCTCATGACGATGATCCCGGCATGGCCGCCTACGCGCTTGTAGAGGTAATCGATGACGCCGCGAGTCACTTCTTGCGGAGCCTCGCCCTGGGCCAGGGCATCCACCGCTCGCTTGGCCATGACGATGCGGGCGATGGCCTCGCCATCGCCGGTGCTCACCGCCGCCCCCACCTCGTCGTCGACGTAAAAACCTGCGCCAGTACAGGGCACGTCGCCCACCCGCCCCGGCAGCTTGTAGGGTCGCCCGCCGGTCGAGACGGCTGCGGCGAAATGCCCATGGTTGTCCATGGCGATGGCGCCCACCGTGTCTGAGCGCCAGGCGCGGAGGGCGTCAAGGGCGCCGGCTTGAGCCTGGTCGTGTTGATGCCGCCAAAAGGCGACCTCTCTCGGGATGATCAACCACTCTGGCGAACAGCGCTCCATGCCATGATCCAGGCCAAAGCGAGTCGCCCCCTCGCCCACCAAAAGGACATGCTCGCTCTCCATGACCATGCGCGCCAGGCGAATGGGGTTGGCGATGTCGCGCACCGCCGCCACCGCGCCCACGTGGAGATCGCGCCCCTCCATGAAGGCGGCATCCAGCTCGACGTCGCCGTCGCGATTCAGGAAGGAGCCTCTTCCGGCGTCAAAGGTCTCGTCGTCCTCCATGGCCACCACCGCTGCCTCGACGGCATCCTCGGCGGTCCCGCCGTCGAGGAGGATCTCCAGGGCCAACTCGGCGGCGCGGCGACAGCCCTCGCGATGCGCGGCGACGAGGGCATCGGGGATAGCCCAGGCGCCGCCGTGGACCAGGATGCGCGGTGCGGTCATGAGTTATGCCCTCTTGCCAGGGAGGGCATGGCCCGCCCCTGTGCGGCGGCAAAGGCCAGGAGCTCCTCGCGGGTCGCGGCGCCCTCCATAGGACCCAGGCGCGTGGTGGCCAGCGCGCCTGCGGCGTTGGCCAGCGCTCCGGCCAGGGCCAGGTCGTGCCCCTCGCGCAGCGCCACGACGAG
>SKLG01000360.1 GCA_007123335.1 Anaerolineae bacterium
CAGAAACTCAAGGATCGCGGCTTCACCCGCGCCATGCTGGGCACCCACGCCTGGCGTCTGCCCGCCATCGCCGCCTATATGCGGCTGGGCTTTGAGCCCTGGCCGAGAGAGACCGAGCCGCAGGAAAAGTGGGGTAGGATCCTGGAGAATCTGGCTGTATGGCGCGAGCAGGGACGCCCCGCCTTGAGCATCTCCAGCAAAAGCGCGTCCGGCGGTGATCCCGCCGGACGATAAGAGGTCCCATCCCTGGAAGAGGCGTCTAGCAGGCTGCGGGCGCGATGTCGTGCGTCTGGAGACAGTGATTCAGTGCATCGACCACCTCTTCTCGCTGATCCGCCGTCATCTCCGGATAGATGGGCAGCGACAGCACCGTCTCGGCGCAGGCTTCGGCCACCGGGAAGGAGCCCGGCCCCAGGCCCAGCCCGGCATAGGCCGGCTGGCGATGGACGGTCTGCGGATAGTGGATGCTGGCGCCGATGCCCTGGGCGCGCAGCGCCTGCATGAGGGCGTCGCGGGCCTCTGCTCCGCCGTTGGCGATGCGCACCACATAGCAGTGATAGACGTGGCGGCAGCCCTCCATTTCCACCGGCGTGATCACGTCGCAGGCGGCCAGGGCGGCGTTGTAGGTCGAGGCGTGGGCGCGCCGCGCGTCGTTCCAGGCGTCAATGTGCGGCAGCTTGACCCCCAACACCGCCGCTTGCAGCGCGTCGAGGCGGTAGGTAAAGCCGACGCAGCCATGGCCATAGTGGTCGGTGCGTCCGTGGTCGCGGTACAGGCGGATGCGCGCGGCGAGGTCGGGATCGTTCGTCACCACCATGCCGCCGTCGCCGGCCCCGCCGAGATTCTTGCTGGGGTAAAAGCTAAAACAGCCCAGATCGCCCATGCTGCCGGCCTTGTGCCCTTGGCAGGTGGCGCCGATGGCCTGACAGGCGTCCTCGATGACCCGCAGCCCGTGTCGCGCGGCAATGTCGAGGATGGGGTCCATGTCCACGGGTTGGCCATAGAGGTGCACCGGCAGGATGGCTCGGGTACGCGGCGATATGATCGCCGTGATGGCCGCCTCGATGGCGGCGGGGTCCAGGTTGTAGGTCTGCGGGTCCACGTCGCAAAAGACGGGTCGGGCGCCTACATGGGAGATGGCCGCCGCGGTGGCGATAAAGGTCAGCGGCGTGGTGATCACCTCATCGCCTGGGCCGATGTCGCAGGCCATCAGGCCAAGCTGCAACGCCGCCGTGCCCGAACTGACGCCGATGGCGTGATCGACGTTACAGTAATCGGCCATCGCCTCTTCGAACGCTTGCACCTCGGCGCCAAGGATAAAGCTGGTCTGGGCAAAGATGCGCGCGACCGCTGCGTCGATATCGCTCTTGATGGTTTGGTATTGTGCCTTGAGATCGACCAGGGGGACCGCCATGAGGGCGACTCCTTTCCGCGAGTATGTGACGATCAGATCGTTGCGTGTCAGACCCCTTGAGGGCCAAGCGTCGTTGGCCCCAACGCCACTCGCCGCAGGGGGCGGCGTCTATCGTATATAGATTCGTGTTGGCGATCTGATCGCCATGATAAGCCCTCTGCATGAACCCAGCATGAATAAAGCCGCTCAGGACATAACGATCCTGTCATCTTTCCTTGCCATTCCGAGGAGCGCTTCCGGTATAGCACATCCTTGATGCGTGCGCAACAAGCAATTGTCGCCGAGAGGTTTTCCCGGCTATTGCCAGGCGGGGGCGAATGGCGCAAAGACGGGCTATCGAGTATGCTCCCATAGATTCAATAGATCGATAAAGGCGAGGTCGAAGCTCGACACGAGTTAGGAGGCATCATGGCTACTCCGCGCATCATCAAGATCGAGATCGAGAGATTCACCTGGGACGTCAAGGGGTTACGGCACGGGCGCGCCTTCCAGTATGACCCCGATAGCACGTTGACGCGCCAGGCTGGGGCCATCAAGGTGTATGCCGACAATGGCGCAGTGGGCGAGTTTGCCGGCTGGGGCGGCGATCCGGCGGCCATGGCCTCCGCGGCCTCGTGGTACTTGGGGCGCAATCCTCTGGAGCGCGAGCACGCCTACCAGACGATGCGCCGCATCGCCCCCGGTGCGGTGGCCGCGTTCGACATCGCGCTGTGGGACCTGGCGGGCAGGATGACGGACTTGCCCGTCCACGCCCTCATCGGCACCTATCGCACGCGGGTCCCCGCCTATGCCAGCACCATCGACGGCGCGGTCAAGGGTCCGCTGTCGACGCCCGAGACCTATGCCGATTTCGCCCAGCAATGCCTGGAGATGGGCTATCGCGGCTTTAAAATCCATCCCTTTGCCTGGCCCGATGTGCGTACCCACATCGACGCTGTGCTGGCCATCGGCGCTCGTGTCGGCGATAAGATGGACACGATGCTCGACTCCTACTGCCTGTACGAGACCTTTGCCGACGCCCTCAAAGTGGGGCGGGCGTGCGACGAGGCCGGCTTTTTCTGGTACGAGGACCCCTACTCGGATGGCGGCGTGACCCCCTTTAGCCATGCCCGGCTGCGCGAGATGATCAAGACCCCCTTGCTCCAGGGCGAAAAGGTGGCCACCATCGAGCAGCGCATGGACCTCATTCTGCAAAAGGCGACGGATTATGTTCGCGGCGACGTGCGCATCAACGGCCTCACCGGCACCCTCAAGCTGGCCCACGCCGCCGAGTCGGTGGGGATCGACATCGAGCCGCACACCGCCGGGCCAGAGATG
>SKLG01000425.1 GCA_007123335.1 Anaerolineae bacterium
CATCTCGTCGGTGTCCTGGACCACCACATTCATGTTCACCGTGCGGATGATCATCCGCTCCAGCGCCTCCACCCCTCGCGCCGCTTCGCCATAGAACTCGCCATCCGGCCTGGGCGCCGGCGCTGCGGGGGCGCTTTCAAAGGCGGGCGCTTCGGCGGGGACCGCCCTCTCCGACGCGACGCCTCGGGACGCGGGCTGCGCCGCACAGGCGACGGTGAACACCAGGAGCAACAACAACGCAATGAATAATCGACCTTTGTGCCTCATACAGCGACCTCCTTGGGGGTATATTCTACTATCAAGACGCCATAGGTGGCCCTTGGGTTCCGTTGCCGGGCGACGCACTCACCAGCCCATCTACCAACCCATCTCCAGGCGGGCGCTCAGGCGGTAGGGCAGCTCCGCCAGGCGCATGGCGCGCTGCGTCTCCTCGATGTCATAGGCGACGCGACGCTGTTCCACGGTCAGCGCCTCGGTGTCGATGAGCAGGCAGGCCGCTCGCGGGTCGCCATCGCGGGGCTGCCCGACGCTGCCGGGGTTGAGGATGTAGCGCCCCTCCTCGAGGGGAAAGGGCTCCCCCTCGGGCGGTTGATCCAGGGTGCAGCGGTCGGCGTCAGGCGGCAGATAAAAGATGGCCGGGATGTGGGTATGCCCCACCAGGCAGACCTTGGTTTCGAAATGCTGCAAGTTCTCCCGGGCCGTGTCTGAGTAGAGCAGATACTCCCAGATCGGCGCGCGGGGGCTACCGTGGGCCAGGGTAAAGGCGCCCTCGACGCGGGTCTCCTCCAGCCCCTCCAGGTAGGCCCGCGCGGAAGGGCGGAGCTGGGCGCGATTCCACAGGTTGGCCTGCCGGGCGTCGGGGTTGAACATGCCCAGATCGGCCTTGCCCAACACGCCCCAGTCGTGGTTGCCGGGGATCGAGATCGCGTCCCGCTCGCGCAGGCGGTCGATGCAGGCGTTGGGGCGCGGCCCATAGCCCACCACATCGCCCAGCGACCAGACGGCATCGACATCGCCGACCGCCGCCAGCACGGCCTCGAGGGCGACCAGATTCGAATGAACATCCGACACGACCAGTACGCGCATGGGCTCTTCTCCTCTCCCTGATGCGCCCAGTGTACCACAAGGGCGAGAGGCCGCTCAAGTCGGGCTTGACGCCACGACGCTCCGCGATAGAATAGGAGGGTATGGGTAATGGGATTCGGTCCATACCAGGCGTTCATCGCCACCTACTATACTCGAACAAACGATCAGTGATTGGCGGAGGTCTAGAGGACCGTGGGGACAAAGGATCAACTGCACGACCTGTGCATGGACGATATGCTCAAGATCTTTCCGGGGAGCTCTCATCCAGGGCTGGCGCAGGAGATGGCCGACTATTTGGGCTGCCACTTGTGCTCGCGCTGCACCCGGCGTTTTAGCAACGATAACCTCTTTGTCCAATTGGGGGAGAGCGTGCGGGGCAAGGAGGTGGTGATCATCCAATCCTTTTATCCCGAGCCCAGCGACAACATTCTGGAGATGCTGATGATGCTCGACGCCGCGCGCAGCGCGTCGGCCAAGTCGGTGCACGCGGTGATCCCCTACTTTTCTTACGCCCGCTCGGATAAAAAGGATGAGCCGAGGATCTCGATCGCCGGGCGGCTCATCGCCGATCTGCTGGAAACCGCCGGGGCCGATCACGTGATGACCATGACGCTGCACTCGCCGCAGGTGCACGGCTTTTTCAGCATGCCCACCGACCACCTGACCTCGCAGCCGCTCTTTGTCGACTATTTTCGGCAGCGCGACTTGAGCAACACCGTCATTGTGGCGCCGGACATTGGCCATGCCAAGCGGGCGGCCAGGCTGGCTCGGGCGCTGGGCACCGGCGTGGCCGCCGGCGACAAAGAGCGCCTCTCCGACGAGACCGTCGAGGTCGCGCGGGTCATCGGCGACGTCAAGGGCAAGGACGTGATCGTCCACGACGACGAGATCGCCACCGGCGGCTCGATCGTCGCCCTGGCCGAGAGGCTGCGCGAAGATGGCGCCGGCGAGATCACCCTGGCCTGCACCCACGGCGTCTTTAGCGGCAACGCCATCGAGCGCCTGCAAAATGTGCCCAACATTGTCGAGATCGTCACCACCAACACGGTGCCGCTGCCCAAAGAAAAGATCACCGAGAATATGACCGTGCTCTCGGTGGCGCCGATCTTTGGCGAGGCGCTGCGTCGGAATATCATGGGCCAGTCGGTGGGCTCGCTCTTTGCCTATTGGCCGGAATCCGTCTAAACCATTATCCCCTGGATCCATAGCCCACACGGTGGCCGGGCCTCTTTGCGGAGGCCCGGCCACCGTGTGTTTGACGGCCGATGCGCCGCCCGGTGCGGTCAGCGTTTTAGGATGGGGAGCGTGTCGGGGGCGTAGGGCAGCACGGCCACCTGGGCGTCGGGGCCGTGACGGCGCAGCTCGGCGGCCAGGGCGTCTTCCAGCGAATCGTAGGGGAGGAAGCCCAGCGCACGGGTCTCCTCGGCGCTGACGCCCTCCGAGACCGTGGCCACGGTGGCGCGCTCCCGCGCCGTGGCCCAGGCCAGCGCCAAGGCGCCGCCGGTCAGGTCGTCGATCTCGCCAGCGCGCAGGGCGGCGTCGATGCGCGCCTTGGGCCAGGCGGCGAACTCGAGCACGTCGGGATGGGTCTTGGCCACGCCCTCGGGGCAGGGCGCGGTGATGATAATCGTCCCGCCAGGGCGCA
>SKLG01000013.1 GCA_007123335.1 Anaerolineae bacterium
CTGCGCCGCTCACGACGACGAGCTCGGTGGCCTGGCGGTGGCTTGGGCCACGCAGATCGGCACCGATCATTTGCTGATCTGTGTCGGCTCCCAGAGTTACACCCGCGAGCTAATCTTGGCCTCGGGCGCCTTTGGTCTGTCGGTCCTGCGCGCCGATCAGCTGGAGATCTCGCGCCTGTTTGGCCGCCACTCCAGCCGCGACACGAACAAGTTCGCCGATGTCGCCTATTCCTTGGGCGAGACCGGCTCGCCACTGCTGGACGACTGCGCCGCCGCGCTGGATTGTCGCGTCGTCCAGGTCCACGACTGGGGCCGGGAGAAGCTGATCATCGGTCAGGTCATCTCGGCGCGTTTAACCGACGAACCCTATGAGCCGCTGATCTATCGCTCCAGCGACTACTGAGCGCGCCGGATACAGCGTGCATCAAACACCATGCTCGCTGTATCCCGGCATTGATCATGCCGTCCTGCGTTGGTAAATCTGCGCCTTGGGCACAAATGGGACATTCTCATCCAGCGGAAAGAGCGGCCGCCGAGCGACGGTGTGGCCCAGGGTCGGCAAGCTAGCGCTGGTGGAGCCGGGAGCGTCGACGTTCAGATCTCGCGCCGCCCAGGCGTCAAAGTACTCGTAGCGACAGTGGGGCGACTTGACCACGATGGCGTCAAAGCGCTGTGGATCGAGACCGTGGGCCAAAAAGAGCGAGCGATCGGTGAGCCCAACCGAGCGCGTGGTGACCACCACGGTGATGGGCGATCTGGTCGCCCCGATCTCTAGCACGGCGCTAGGGCCGGCATCCACCGGCGCGCCGCTGTACTCGCTGTGGTAGCGGCCATCGGACAACATGCGCACCCGCGCTCGCACCGGCAACGGCTCGAAACGGGGGTCAAGGCTGCCGCCGAGGGTGGTGTCGATGGTCGCGCCGATACCGGCCTCGGTGGCCTGGCGCACCGCCGGCGCATCCACGATGGGCGCCAACGCCGGCCGAGAGAAGCCCGCACGCACCAGCGCCGCCAGAATGGCGTTGCTATCGCCCGAGGCGCCCGAGCTGGTGGCGTCGGCGGCGTCGGTGAGGATTGTGGCGCCTTCCCCCTCTTGCGCCTGACGCACCGCCTCATCGATGGGCACCAACGGCGCCTGGAGCCGCTCCCGCACCGCCCAAAAGCCCTCGGCCATGGTCACGGCCTCGGCCTCGGCTACCTCGACGGCGTTTGGTAAGGCGTCGGCATCCACCGTGATCAAGGCGTTGGAACCCAGCTCCGGCACGTCGGTGAAGGGATTGCCGATGTTGATGGCTGCCGAGAGCCCTGCAAAGCCGCTCTCGATGGCCTGGGCCTGGCGCACAAAGCGCCCCAAGAGCCCCGTCTCGGTGATCAGCTCGTTGCCGCGCACCAGCGCCGGGATGAACACCCGCGCCGTCAGCGGACGCACCTGTCCATCCATGATGCGCAGCAGCAGGTTGGCCGCGCGTTCGCCGGTTTGAAAAAAGTCCTGGTGGGGATAGGTGTGAAACATGGTCAGGGCATCGATGTGCTGCAACATCCGATCGGTGACCACGCCGTGCAGGTCCAGCGAGATCACGATGGGCACCTCCTCGCCCAGGATGGCCCGCATCTGGCTCAGCAAATACCCCTCAGGATCGGGTTCGTCCTCGGAGGCCATGGCCCCATGCAGCGATAGATAGACCCCGTCCACCGGCGCCACGTTGGTCATGTCGCTCACCGATGTCAAGAACTCGTTGGCGATACGATGGAAATCGGGACCGGCCAGCGTGCCCGCCGAGGTCCGCGCCCTGGCACTGTAGGTGGGCACGAGCTCGATGCCAGGCGCGGCGTCGAACACGCTCAGCGCCCCGGCCATCTCCATGACGCCGCCGCGATGAAAGCGCAGGATGTCCTCGCCCCATTGGACGGTGAAATCCTCATAGTGGCTCAGCACCGGGTTGAAGGAGGATATCTCCTGTTTGCACTCACCGATTAGAATTCGCATGGGCTTCCTTTCTCTTGCTAAAAAGCCTTTTTCTTTACCATTGGTTCAACGCACAACGCGGGTACGTTCACCTTTCGTCCATCGGCGCGTCTTCCATGCCAAGGCCCCGCAGATCGGCGACGAAGCCCTGTTTCTCAGCCTCATAGAGCCGCCAGATGACCCTCAGGCTCTGCAGGCTGCGCGCGCCGTCGGTCAAAGGGCGCTCGCCGCTCTCGACGCAGTGCACAAAATGGGCCAGCTCCCGTTCGACATGCTTGCCCGGCGGCGTCTCTAGCAAGAGCTGTTCGCGCCCCTTTTCCTCCTCCAAAGCGCCGCGATGCACCAAGAGCCGCCCTCGGGTGACCTGGGCCTCGACCATGGCCTCGGTACAGTGCGCATGAAAGGCGTATTGCAGGCGCGTGCCCCGTGCGCCCCAGGTGCCGAAATGGTATCCCAGCGCTCCGCTGGCAAAGGTGAGCGAGACGTTAGAGGTGCCCTCGGCCTCCATCCAGGGCGTGCCGGTGTTTGTACCGACGTGCACACCGCTCACCGGCCGGCCCATCCAGGCCAGTAGGATGTCGATATAATGACAGCCGTGGCTAAAGAGCTGGCCGCCGCCCAGCGTTGCCGCGCGGTGTATCCAGCTTCCCGGGCGACGTTGGGTATGCTGCTCGGTCCAGATGGAGAGCTGGAAGCAAGGACCATAGCGCTGGCTGCGCAGGATCGCCTCCATCTCTTCCAGCAGGGGATGATAGCGCATGCA
>SKLG01000539.1 GCA_007123335.1 Anaerolineae bacterium
CAAAAGGCCGAGGGAAAGGTCTTGCGCCTGGCCAGGGAGCACCAGGTAGGGATCTTTTGCATGGCGCCGGTGCGCACCTCGTTGCGCGCGCCGGCCGAGGCCGTGCGGCGCATGAACGAGTTCATCGACAAGGGCTGGCTGGACATCCCTCGCCCTGATGAGGCTGATCCCCTTGGTCTGGGCCAGGTGGGCTATGCCACGGCAGATACGACCCGCGTCGCCTATCTCTTTGCTGCCGCCGCGCCCGAGATCTCGACGGTGCTCATGGGCACGAGCAACGTCGAACACCTGCGCGAGAATGTGGCCGACATCAGCGGCCCCAAACTGCCCGACGAGGTGATCGCCTTTTTGCGCGAGACGTATGGCGGCTTGGCCTGGCATGCTTGATCCGCACAAGTGCCCGGCACTTTTATGTGCCGGGCACTTGCTCTAGAAGCGAACCGCCGCCCTTCTTTATCCCCGATCCCGATGCGCCTCTAGCGCGGCCCAATCCAGCGTTACCCCATGTCCCGGCCGATCTGGCGCCAGGGCATAACCCTCCTCGATGCGCAGCGGTTGGGCCATGAACGCCTCCAGTCCAAAGCCGTGGGCCTCCAGGTAGGAGGCGTTGGGCACGGCGGCCAGCAGGTGCACGTGAATGTCGTGAACGCCGTGAGAGGTCACCGGCAGATTGCGCGCCTGGGCCAGCTGGGCCACCTTGAGCCAGGCGGTGATCCCGCCGATGTTGGCCACGTCAGGCTCGGGGAAGGCGATGCCACCGTCGGCGATCATGTGCTCGAACTCGTACACCGTGTGCAGGTTCTCCCCGGTGGCCAGGGGCAGCCCGCCCTCGCGGGCGATGCGCGCGTGGCCGGCGACGTCATCGGGGATGGTGGGTTCCTCCAGCCAGAACAGGTCGTAGGGCGTCAGCGCTCGCGCGGCGCGAATGGCCTGATCGACGCGCCAGCGCATGTTGGCATCCACCATCAGGGTAATGTCGGGGCCGATAGCCTGCCGCACTGCGGCGACGCGCTCTACATCCTCGCTCAGCCGCTCACGGCCCACCTTGGTCTTGATGGCGCGAAATCCCTTGGCCAGGAATTCCTCGGCCTGGGCGCAGAGGTCGTCTATGGAAAAGTAGAGATCGATACCGCCAGCGTAGGCAAGGACGCGGTCGCGGCTGCCGCCCAGCAGCCGCCACAGGGGCTCGCCGGCCTGCACGCCGCGCAGGTCCCATAGGGCAATGTCGCAGGCCGAGAGGGCAAAGGAGGCAACTCCGCCCCGCCCCACATAGTGCAGCCGCCACCACATCTGCTCCCACAGCGCCTCGATGCAGCGTGGATCGGCGCCGGTGAGCAGCGGCGCTAGATCGCGCTGGATCAGGCTGAGGATCGCCGCGCCGCCGCTGCCGACGGTGTAGGTGTAGCCCAGACCCTCGTGGCCGCTGTCGCACGCCAGGCGCACGGTGACCAGCTCAAAGTGGGTCATGGTGCCGTGGGTCGAGTCGGAGAGGGCCACCGGCAGGGGGATGCGGTAATGATCAGCGCGGACGTTCGTGATCTTCATCGGTCTCCTCTCAACCGCGGGTCATCATGCCTCTACAGAACGTTCTTGCGGTCGGGGGAGCTGCGTGGCCATCAGGAGGAAGCCAGCCGCCATGAACAGGATGGTTACCATATAAAGGGGTGGGGCCATTCCCCAACGTTCATAAAGGGCTCCGGCGATGAGTGGGGCGATGGCAGCCATGCCAAAACGGGTGAAGGAGAGTACTCCTAGCGTGGTGGTGGCCATGTCTTGGCCCACAATATCCAGAGCCATCGCCGAGAGGACCGAATAGTCGCTACGCAGCGCTATACCCAGCAGAGCGATGATGATGGTCAACACGATACCCCGACCAAAGAGCGCCATCGTCAGGGACAGCACCGCCGATCCGAGGAGCAGCGGCACCAGCACCGCTTTGCGGCTCAGCCGGTCGGAGGCATAGCCCATCAAAGGGCTGGCAAAGATGCCGAGGGTAAAGAGCAAGGCCAGGTGAAAGCCGATGGCGCGAGTATCAAATCCCATCTCGTCCGCCAAAAACAGGGGCAAAAAGACGGTAAAGATCTGAGCACACATGCTATGCAGGCCGAAAACCACGTTGACACGCCATAGAGCGGGCTTGCGCAGCAGGCCGATGGACTGGCGCAACTGGGCGCGCAACGCCATGCCGTTGGCGCCATTATCCTCTTGGGGGCCGATGCCACGGAAGGCCCATAGGCTAGCCATGGCCAACAATAGAGGCACCAGGGCGTACAGGCTGAGTACTCCACGCCACGATAGGTAGGCCAGCGCGAACCCGGTGATCACCGGCCCCGCCACGTCGCCGGCGCTGCCGCCCACACCATAGATGGATAGCGCCGTGCCGCGCCGCTTGCTATGGTGATAGGATAGGGCCGCCATGGAGGGCAGGTGCCACACGGAACCCGATACCGCCACGACGACCATCGCCAATATCAGGAGATAGTAGCTCGGCGAGAGTGCCACCCCTACCCAGCCCAGGGCATAAGCCGCCATGCAGATCGCCATCACGCGCCCCCATTGGCGGCTGAAACGGTCGCAGATAATGCCGCCTGGCAACGCGCTGAGACCTGAGGCGATCTCGCGGGCTGATATGATAGCGCCAACTTGTACCGCATCAATGCCCAAGGCATCGCGCAGTGCGGGCAGCATCACCAAAAAGCTTTGATTCAGAAAATGGAACACACCGTGGG
>SKLG01000573.1 GCA_007123335.1 Anaerolineae bacterium
CGCGATATCCTGGCCATGGCCACCGAGAACGCCGTCGAGACGCTGGCCATGCTCCGCGCCGAGTGGGACGCCGACAAGAACAAGCAGGTTCAGGCGTTGCAAGAGTTGCAGGAGGCCCTGGAGCTCCCCACGCCCCCGGCGCGCATCGAGTGCTATGACATCTCGAACATCCAGGGGCAGCTCAGCACCGGCAGCATGGTGGTCTTTGTGCATGGGGTGCCCAGCAAGCAGGATTACCGCCGTTTTCGCATCAAGACGGTGCAGGGCGCCGACGACTATGCCGCCATGGCCGAAGTCTTGAGTCGCCGGTTCGCCCGTGCGGCGGAACATGCGGCCCAAGAGGATACGATGCCCCCGTCGCCGGGTGCCGAGAACCGTTGGGCGATCATGCCCGATCTGGTGCTCATCGATGGCGGCAAGGGGCAGCTCCACGCTGCCCAACAGGCGATGAAGGAAAAGGGGGTCGATCATATCCCCGTGGTTGGGCTGGCCAAACGCGAGGAGGAGCTGTTCGTGCCCGACCGGGCGGCGCCTATCCTGCTGCCGCGCGACTCGCAAGGGCTATATCTTCTGCAACGCATCCGCGACGAGGCCCACCGTTTTGCGGTGAGTTACCATCGCAAGCTGCGCGAGAAAAAGGGTACGAAATCGATCCTCGACGACATCCCGGGCATCGGCCCTCGGCGTCGGCAGGCGCTGCTGGAGCACTTTGGTTCCTTGGATGCCATTCGCGCCGCCAGCGTGGACGATCTGGCCTCGGTGCCCAGCATGACTCGCCGCGTCGCCGAGGAGATGGTGCAATACCTCTGAGCAGGCTCAGCTCTCTTCTACCTGAGCCAGCTCGACGACGGTGTTGCCATCGCCCCCTTCGGACAGTTCCCCACGACGGAAGGAGCGCACCAGCGGGTGATCGCGCAACTGGTCGCGCACCACCTGTTTGAGCACGCCGCCGCCCTTGCCGTGGATGATGTGCACCCAGGGCAGGCCGGCCAGGTAGGCCTCGTCGAGGTACTTGTCCAGCGTGGCGTGGACCTCCTCGGCGCGATAGCCGCGCAGGTCAAGCTCCATCCCCGGTGAGGCCGGCCTCGGACGTCGAACCGTGGGCTCGCTCTCCTCTTGTGGTGCGGAGCGGCTGCGGAATTCGATGGCGTCGCGATCGATGCGCAGGCGCATCCCGCCCACGGCGACCTCGGCTTCGGCGCCCTCCTCGCCCTCCTCCAGACGCAGCAATTGGCCTGTTTGCTTGAGGCTCGGCACGTACACGGTATCCCCGACCTGGACGCGCTCCGGCGCCGGGGCCACGGGACGCTCTATCGCCGGCTTGACCGGGCGCATCTCCTCTTCCAGACGATCCAGCTCCTGCGCCTCTGCCGCGGCGGCTGCGACCTCGGGTGCCGCCCTTTGCACGACGCCGCGACGCATGCGCTCGATCTCGGCACGCCAGCGGGCCAGCTCCTCCCGCCCTTCCTGGCGGGCCTCCTCCAGCACCTGACGCCGCGCGGCCTCGATGTGGGATAGCTCGGTACGCAGTTGGCGCTCTTGGGCCTCGATCCGCGCCAGCTTTTCCTCGGCCTCGGCGCGGGCCGTTTGCGCCGTCTCGTGGGCATCCTTGATGTTGGCCAGCAGCACATCCACCTGCAGATCATCCGGCGAGACGAGGGATTGCGACTTGTCGATGATCGCCTCGGGCAGGCCCAACTGCCGGGCGATGGCAAAGGCATAGCTGCGCCCCGGAAGGCCAATGGTGAGGCGATAGGTGGGCGAGAGGCTCGCCAGGTCAAACTCGACGGCGGCGTTCTGCACCCCCGGCGTCTCGTAGGCATAGGCCTTGAGCCGCGCATAGTGGGAGGAGCACACCGTCAGGCAACGCCGCGCCAGCAGCTCGTCGATGAGCGCCTGGGCCAGCGCCGCGCCCTCCACCGGGTCGGTGCCCACGCCCACCTCGTCGAGGAGCACCAGCGATCGATCATCGGCCCGCTCCAAGATGTCGATGATGTGGGTCATGTGCGAGGAAAAGGTGGACAGGCTTTGCTCGATGCTCTGCTCATCGCCAATGTCGGCATAGATCCCGCTAAACACCGGCAGCCGCGAGCCATCGGCGGCGGGGATGTGCAGGCCCGCCTGCGACATGGCCGATAGCAGCCCCACTGTCTTGAGCGATACCGTCTTGCCGCCGGTGTTGGGGCCGGTGATCAGCAGCACCGTCGCCTCGTCGCCCAGGCGGACGTCGATGGGCACCACGGTCTCGGCCGGGAGCAAGGGATGGCGGGCGCGAAGGAGCTGCAAAGGCTCTCCTTCGCCCGGTGTGTCCTTGTCAGTGAGTGTGGCGGGAACGCCGCGCAGGGCAAAGCTATACTGGGCCTTGGCAAAGGCCAGATCCAGCTCGGCGAGAATCTCGACGTTCATGCGCAACGGCTCGGCGCTCTCGCCCACGAGATGGCTGAGGCGGGTCAGGATGCGCTCTACCTCGCGGGCCTCGGCCAGTTGCAGCTCGTGCCAGGCGTTGTTCAGCTCCACGGTGGCCAGCGGCTCGATAAAGAGGGTGGCCCCGCTGGACGATTGATCGTGAATGATGCCGGGGATGCGCCCCTTGTGCTCGATCTTGATGGGGACGACAAAGCGCCGATTCCGCTCGGTGATGATCGGTTCCTGCAGGTAGCGCTGCCCCTCGGTGGAGGAGATGATGGCGCGCAGACGCTCCATCAGCCGGGCGCGA
>SKLG01000010.1 GCA_007123335.1 Anaerolineae bacterium
ACCCATGCCGTGTTGAGGAGGATCTCTCGATTGATAATCCGAGCTTCTCTATACCGTGGCGGTTGGTTCATGACATCGCCCTCTTGGGGCTCCATGGCCAACGAGATGTCCAAGATACCATCGGTGACCAGGTTTACCCAGAGGATCTGCACCGGCGTGATGATTAGACCCATCTCGGGGATAAAGAGCAAGGCGCCGAACAAGGTCATCACCTCGCCAAAGTTGGTGGCCAACAGATACTTGACTACTTTGCGCACATTCTCAAAGACAACTCGCCCCTCTTCTACAGCGTTCACGATGCTGGCAAAGTTGTCGTCGGTGAGCACCATCTCGGCCGTCTCTTTGGTGACATCGGTGCCGGTGATGCCCATCGCCACGCCGATCTCTGAGGCTTGTAGCGCCGGAGCGTCGTTGACGCCATCGCCGGTCATGGCCACCACCTCACCCTGACGCTGCAACGATTGGACCAGGCGATGCTTGTGTCCCGGCGACACCCGGGCAAAGACCGAGGTCTCGCCGATCATGTCGTCGAGCTCCTCATCCTCCACATGATCCAATTCCTTGCCGGTCATTACTTGATCGCCCTCCTCAAAGATGCCCACTTGACGGGCGATGGCTTCGCCGGTGAGCTTGTGATCGCCGGTGGCCATGATGACGCGGATACCCGCCCGTTTGCAGCGCTCCACCGCGTCTGGCACCTCGGGACGAGGCGGATCCATCATGCCTGCCAAACCGACAAAGATCAGTGAGGCACGACCGTATTCCAGCTCCTCCTTGAAGGTCTCTACGTCGTCAAGGTCGATGGTCTCGTAGGCGAGGGCGAGGACCCGCAACGCCTCAGAGGCCATGCGAGCATTCTCGTCCTGAATCGCTTGCTCATTCCCGTCCGCCATCGGCTCGGTATCGTTATCTTTGAGCACTCGATCGCAGAAATCGAGGATGGTATCAGGGGCGCCCTTGACATAAACCCTCACCTCATTGCCCTCTTCGGACATGCGATGGAAGGTGGCCATAAAGCGTCGGTCTGACGAAAAGGGGATCTCGTCGATGCGCGGATAGATCTCCTCCAGATGCCCCTTTTGCAGATGGGCCTTGGCAGCGGCTACCACCAGCGCCCCCTCGGTGGGGTCGCCGCGTATCTCCCAGCGAAACTCGGGCTCGTCGCCATTGAACTCGTGGTGGGTGAGATGGGCATCGGTGCAGAGGGCGCCGATCTCCAGGGCCAGGCGCACCGAGTCCTTCTCTTGGGGGTCGATCTGGTCGCCGTTCAGTTCAAACTCCCCTTCAGGGACGAATCCGGTTCCGGTGACGGTGACAATACGGTCGTCGACGAGGATCTGCTGTACCGTCATCTGGTTGGTGGTCAGCGTCCCGGTCTTGTCGGTGCAGATGACCGTTGCTGCGCCCAACGTATCCACCGCATGCAGGCGACGGATGATGGCATTGCGTCGGGCCATGCGGGTAACCCCCACAGCGAGGGTGATGCTCATCACCGCCGGCAGACCTGCGGGGATAGAGGAGACCGCGATCGCCAACGCAAAGAGGAATACCTCTTGCAACACTAGCCCCTGGAACAATCCAAGGCCAAAGATGAGTAGGGCGGAAGTCACGGCTAGCACGCCAAGCTTTTTGCCCAAATCCAGCGTCTGACGTTGTAACGGTGATGTTACCTTTTCGGTCTCTTGGATCAGCGTGGCGATCTTGCCCATCTCGGTGCGTTCGCCCGTGGCGAACACGACCGCCTTGCCCCGCCCCTCGGTGATAGTGGTGCCGCCATAGACGAGGTTCAGGCGCTCTGCGGTAGCGGCTTCTTTATCCTTTATCGGCTCGGTTCTCTTGGCCACCCCCACCGACTCGCCGGTGAGCATCGACTCATTCACCTGGAGGTTAGCAATCATCAATAACCGAGCATCAGCAGGCACCCTATCCCCGGCACCCAGCAGAATCACATCACCGGGGACGATCTCGGTCGCCTTGATACGCATCTCGATACATTCGTCTTCCTCTGTGCAACGCAATACCTCGGCCTCCGGCGCTGCCTGGGAACGCAACGCCTCGATGGCCGTCTCCGCCTTGTATTCCTGGAAGAAGCCGATCAGCGTGTTTACGATAATGACAGCCAGAATGACGATGGCATCCAGCTCTTCGCCGGCGAGCAGGGAGATAATCCCCGCAAAGACCAACGCCGCCACCAGGGGGTTCTTGACTTGATTCCACAATATCTCGAGGGGGGTAGTCCTCTGCTTGGACTCGATCTCGTTGGGGCCATACTCTTCCAGACGTCGTTCTGCTTCGGCCTCGCGAAGGCCCTCGGCGCTCGTATCGAGTTCCTCTATTGCTTCGTCGATGGATAGGGTATGGAAAGGTCTCTCAGGCATGGGCAAACTCCTCGTAACACTCGTGTCTGTGGTGATGCGCACACGCCGCAGATCCGAATCTCTAGTGTACGATGGAGCGACGGGCGACAGGGTCTATAGTCTTTGTCTCTATAGACGTATATTCTACCACAAGATCTCAGCTCGGCAAGCTCTTCAGAATGGGAAGGGATAAAGAATCACTGGTTTGCGCACTCTGTCTTGGGCGCGCACAAATCGATCTGTTGCTCCGAAAGCCATGTCGGCAACGCGCCGACATCGGGGATTAACCCCAAGGGTTGGTAGGCGGCCAGAGCATCGGGCAGCGTCACACCACTGAGAGTGGCGATAAAAGGCATCCCGGCGCGGCGAGCGGCCTCGGCGTCGGTGAGGCTATCGCCCACATAGAGACAATAAGCGGGTTCTAGCCCCAAGCGCGAGGCGGCGAGCAGCAATCCCTCGGGCGCAGGCTTGGGCTGAGCCACATCGTCGCCGCCGATGACTACCTCGAACATGTTATAGAGCCCCTCGCGCTCCAAGACCGCCTCTATGCGCCGACGATACTTGGTCGAGACGATGGCCAGAGAGAGGCAACGCCGACGCAACTGGGCCATGGCGTCAGACACCCCGGGGAGCAGGACCGTCTGCGCTACCATGACGCGCTCTGACATCTCCAGAAAGAGCCGGGTAAAGCGTTCCACTTGGCTTGGGCTTGGCGCTCCCACGAGAAAGGTCAACGTGTCGGGCAGGGAGAGGCCGATGGTCTGCTTGGCCATCTCCGGCGTTGTCGGCGGCAGCCTTAAGCCGACCAGGGCGTGGTTGATGCAGCGGATGGTACCCTGTGACGAGTCGGCCAGCGTGTAATCAAAATCCAGGATCACAGCGCGCACGATCACTGGTGATCCACACTCGCGTGCTGGTGTTGGCGCATGGCCCATGTGGATTCAGCCCCCAAAGCCTGCGGGGTTCAGCGTCATCGCCTGCATTCGGCGCACATAATAGCGATAGTGGCCCAATGGCACGTCGGGCGGGACGTGATGATCGCACCAGGGCAGATACCCACCCTCGGCGCACAGCGGCGCCACATGGGCCAGCTCGGCGTCGATCTCATCAGGGCCGGCGATCATGGCGCGTTTGTCGATCCCGCCCATCAGGCGCAGTTCGCGACCAAAGCGCGCACGCAGGGCCACCGGATCCATCCCTGCGGCGCGCTCCATGGGATAAAAGCCATTGACGCCGCCCTCCATCCAGAGGGGGATGAGCGGTTCTGAATCGCCGTCGCTGTCTACAAAGATCAGATCCACGCCATGCTCTCGTAAAAAGCCGGTAAGCCGCTTGTAGGGCTCGAGCATGAACTGGCGGAACATTCGCGGCGAGATAAGCGGCCCGGCCTTGTAGGCCATGTCCTCCCAGAGCAGGATATAGTCGAGCTGAACATCCTCAAGCGCGCGTTGGGCCGTGGCGATACAAAAGTCGACGACGGTGTCCATCATCTCTTGCACCCACTCGGGATCGTCATACAACGCCTGGCTGATTCCCTCTAGCCCCATCCAGTTGCGGATCCACCCAAAGACAGAGCCGGAGCGCATCGTCAGGGGATAATCGCGCTGTGCCCACATGCGCACCTTTTCTTCCCAGTATTCAGGGTAGCGGGCGGGCGAGTGGGGGTTCAGCCGCGGCTTGATCTCGTTCTCCCAATCGTCGCGGGTCTCTAGCGGGAAGCGTAACCACTGGGGCATGCGAAACGAATGCTCGCCCTTGAACTCTTTGGCCACCACACCGTTGCCGCGACGCACGACGCGATGGCTCTCGGTCTCCTCCAGTACCTGCACCTCAAAGCCGGGCATCAGGTCAAAGGAGACGTTGACCTGTTCGCGCAGACGATCAAAGCCGAAATAGCTGTTCAGGTGCACGTCTTGCGGCATACCCTGCGTATGCCAGACCTCCAGCGTCTCGGGCCAGAATCCCATCTCGCCCCAGGGCACGCGGTCGATGGGGCCGTAATTCATGGTGTTGACAAAGCGCTCGCGATCGTTCATCGCTTCCTCCCGATGATGCTGACGACGAGTTGTCTGGGTCAATCGCGCACCAGCGCGACGACGTCGATGGGCTCCCCGCCATGCTGTGCTGATTGCCAGCCGGCCAACACTGCCCCCAACGAATAGAGGCCGTCGCGATAGTCGTTATCCAGCAATCCGCCATCATTCTCTTGTATCGCCTGTACAAAGCGTCGATCGTGTTCATACCATGGATCAACGCTGTTATCGAATCGTTGCACGGTGACGCCATCCACGGCGATTTCATCGTACATATAGAGGTCGAGATAGCCACCCACATAATACACTCGGAAGCGACGCCGTTCGCGGCGCAACGCCGGATCCTCCGTCCGATCATCGGCCAGAGCGGCTACAAAGGTCATGTCCATGGTGGCCCTGCTGGATAGAACCATGCCAAAGGCATAGGATACCGGCAGCGCATACTGTTCCCGGTGTTGGTAATAGGCCGAGACACGCACTATGTCGTAACCGGTCATAAAGCGGACATAATCCACGGCATGAATGCCCCAATCAAGGGCTGGGCCGCCCGAGCGATCCAGGTCATCATACCAGTTCCGCTCTTGGCCGTGAGAAGGTGGCAGAGGGCGGACGCTGAGGAATTCGGCATGGACCACATCCTTGTCCACCAGCAGCTCGCGAGCGCGACGAAAGATGGGGCGATAGCGCTCGCGAAAGCCGACGGTGCTGATCACCCCAGCGTCGCGCACGGCGTCGCCGATGCGTCGTGCGGTGACCATGTCTAGTGCCTGTGGTTTTTCGCAAAAGAGGTGCATGCCACTCTGCACCGCCGCCACTTCGACATCGCCACGGGCAAATGGGGGCACGCAAGAGTAGAGCGCATCCAGGGACTCTTGGCGCAGCATGGTTTCAGCGTCCTTGTAGGTGCGGGCGCAGGGCGCCAGCGTCGCCGCGGCGTAGAGGGCTTCCTCATTCATATCGCAGAGCGCCACTACCTCGGCATCCTGGATCTGCATCAGGTTGGGCAGATGGCGTCGCCGCACAATATTCCCCGTTCCATAGATTCCGATCCGCACTCGATCGGCCACAATCCCTCTTCCTCCTCTGAACGTCGTATCGCTGGCGCTCGGAGCGTCGCGAGCTTACATTCAAAAGGTCATTTCCAGCTCGATGACGCGCTGATGAAGGCGGTCTCCTCCCGTCCGCTACAGGCCTCGTCGGAATGCCTTTGCCTGGCGGATCGACCTTCACAGATTCTAGGCGGTGGATGGGGCGTCTGTCAACAGACGGCGAATCTCGCCGTTCCGCTTCTATCTGAAATATGACATCTTGCTAGAGATTGCACGGCTCACTTGGAATCAAGATCCCTCGGCACTCGTGCCGACTTGCCTTCACACGTTTGGGATCGTGTCCACTTGACAGTGTGCCCCCTAATTGCATATCATAAGGCAGTCAAGATATTCATGACATCGCGTTCTCTTGTCCTTCAACATACACCTTGAATATCTAGGATCTATTTTCCGACAGCGGTAGCGCGCCATCTCGGGTCAGCATTAGGCCGGCACTCGATCGAATCCGGACTCTAGAGTGCGTAGCGCGTAACCGCTGCTGCGAGGAGGAGGTGAATGATGAAGGCATGGATACAACGGATACTGGCGGCGCTCTTGATCCTCGAGGGGACTGTCCTGATAGTACTCGGTCGTGGGTGGGTACTACTGTGGGCCAAGCTGTTGCGGCGGACATCGGTAGAGGAGGATCTGCGCGCGATAGCACGTATCCCTAACTGGATCTGGCGCAGCGTCGGCATGGCCGAGATCGGTCTGGGCATGAGTTTGCTGCGCGATGCTCCGATAGATCCTACCTCGTTCTATGGAGCATGGACAGGCCTTTATAGCCGAATCGGTGTGCTCTGGCGCGATATAGGCTATCATCCTCTTTTTTATGCCATGGCTCAGGAGCTGGGGATGCGGCTCCGCCCGCAGAGCTCGGTGCTAGATCTGGGCTCCGGCACCGGAGAGAACCTGGATCATCTCCTGGTTTTGCACCTTCCCTTTGAATCTTATCTGGGCATCGACATCACGCCAGCGATGGTGGCTGAGGCGCGAGAAAAGTTTGGTGACTCGTCTCGAGTCCGATTTCTGCAGCTCGATCTCTTGCACGATGCGTGGCCAAAGGAGCAATACGATCTGATCTTGGCGACGTGGCTCCTGGAGCACGTTGCCGACCCGGCGCATTTGGCGGGTCATGCCCTGGCTCATCTGCGACCTGGCGGCTCCATAATCATTGTCTCTGAGGTCTATGATGGCTCGTTGCGGGCGCGCCTGGCCAACCTTCTCTGGGGCATGATCGGCGCGCGGCTCCCTGACAAGGATATGTATCGCACGCTGCCCGGCTTGGAGAGCCTGCAATTCTTTGATGGCGTGTTTGCGCCTACGGCGATGGCGGTGCTTTCGCGACCCACTGCCGAATGAGCCCCTTTGGCTCGCATGGGTATAACGATGATAGGACAAGGAGTAATATAAATGTTCAAGCGGCGAATGTGGGGCCTCGTACATATGCTGGATGGCACTATCAGTGCCAGCCTGGGCCATGAGTTCATGCGTTTCTTGGCGGATATTCTGCCCGGGCCTCTTTCCAAAATCCCGGCATTTTTCCTCAAGGTGCCCGAGCCGATCTTTCGCATCGGGGCTGTGATGCAAGCTATCCTGGGCTGGGAGCTGTTACGCTCCAAGCATCCTGACTGATGGTTGTTGTATGAGGCCGATGGGCTTCTATGCCCTCTAGCGCAGCATGCCTGTGCTACGAAGGATCGTCTCTTGCACCAATAGCTCGTGATCCAAAGTTCGGTCGGGCGGTCGCTCACCGCGGAGGACGCTCAAAAAGGCGGCCAACTCCAGATCGTAGAGATCCTGGCGCGACTGGCGCACGATGGGAACCATATGCACACCGGCGGAAAAGCCCGCACTGGCTTCTTGCAGGCACAGACGAATCTGTTCTGCCGGCTCAAAGGGCTCCAGGATTGCGCTGCCCAACGTGCCATAGACCTCGAAGCGTCGTGCCATAGGACTGGGCTCCATGGCGGCAATGTCGACAAACGCCATGGCTCCACGAGGCTGGCGATCGTACTCGTAGACCACCAGCGCATTGTCCACAAAGCCGGGCACGATATCACCATCGTCATGCCGCATAAAGGGGCTCACCCTGTCGGGGCGCCCCAGCAGCCAGACGATCTGATCGAGCATGTGCCCGGACAGGTCATAGTAGATGCCACCCCGATGCACACCAATGACCTCGCGTTGAGCTGGGGTGATCTGCGTCGACATGTGGGCGCGCACGGCGAACACGTGGCCCAGGCTCTCGGTTTGGACCCACTCGGCGATGCGGCGAAAGCCGTCGTGGTAGCGGAACATAAAGCCCATCTGAATAACAAGCTCTCGTTCCCGGGCATCCTCAACCACTGCCTGCCAGCGAGGCCAGTCCTCGCCAGCGGGCTTGTCGTACCAGACGTGCTTGCCAGCTCGCACCAGTGCCTCGGTATGGGCCAGGCTCTCGACGTTGAGACCTTCAGAGGCCACGGCCACGATGGAGCCATCGTCGAGGATCCGTTCCATCTCATCGAGCCAGGTTACGCCCTGCCAGCGTGCGTCATGTTGCAGGGTGCGTCGGTGCGCGACATCTGGCTCATACACGCCGATCAGCTCCACGTCGGGATGGCGTTGCATGGATGATAGTTTGCCCGCCGCGTGACCATGCTTGGTGCCGATCTGCGCCATGCGGATAGGGGACATGCTGGGCCTCCTTGAACGGTGGTGGGCGTACCAATTCGACGGACCGGGACCGGCACCGATGGTCTGAGCTAGGCTCATCACTCTGGCTGCTATTGTACATCGAGTGGGAGGTCTTGCCGAGTCGTTGATAAGCAGCCGATCTGTGGGGCAGTTCCGGCAATGGGGCGCCCATCCGAGTACACTGAGGGGATTATGATCGAACCCCTTTAAGGAGCTTTCATGGCACGCTCATTGTTATATATCTGTCTTATTGCCTTTCTATTGACAACCGCTTGGGCGATCCTGCTGATCGTCGACATGGCCGGCGCAGGCCCGCTGGATACCTTTCAACAGATATTGGCGCACGTATCCAGGTTGAGCCCGCTCTACTATATAGTGTACATAAATGCCGTATTGGTGACGTTGGCCGTCACTGCGTTGTTGGCGGGGCTGTATGTCCGCCTGCGTCACCGCGAGCCATTGTGGGCGTCTATCGCTCTCGCTTTTGTGCCGGTCTATACCGGTCTGAATCTTGCCGTCTATATGATGCAGATCACCATCGTGCCAGGGTTGTTGCGCCTGCAGGTCGACGGCGACTCTGGCGCTATGGCTACGTGGGCATTGCGTCTGCTGATCCACCTTGCCCCTGGATCGCTTGCCGAGTTTGTCAACATCCTGGCCTATGCGGTGCTGGGTATCCCATCGGTCGTGTTCGGCGCGCTATTATGGGGGCGAAGCCGTATGTGGAGCGGTGCCGCGGCCCTGTTGATTCTCAGTGCAGTGGCCGATGTCGTGGCCTTGCTGGGCCTCGTTGTCGAGAGTCAGTTGCTCATAATGGGCGTGCTGGTTGGAGGATTTTTATTCTGGGCGGCTCTTTTGCTCATGATCGTTGCTTTACGGGAAGAAGCAGAATATTCGCCGCCATCGGCCTTGTCGGCATGAGCTTGACACTCCAATCTCCTTGGATTATGATTCCCCCTGTTGCGCCCGGCGTCGGCTGGCGATAGGGGGAAGTGATGAGCGATCCATTCGAGTTTGACGACGAATTCTACCCGGTGCCTGCATCCGCTGTCGATGCCAATCCGGCGGAGGCGATGCGCGAGCTGCTCTATCGTGTGTCGCGTTTGGAGCAGGAACTGGAGGAGACGCGGGTCCAGGCGTTGGCCGATACCAAGGCATTTCTCATGGATCTCCTCTCGTTATCGGACGATATTGCCGCAATCGTCGATCGCTGGGGGGTCACCACCAAGGCGAACGAGGCCGTCATCATCCGCAGCGTCGTCGCCCTGGGGCGCAAGCTACGCCAGGTGTTGGATTATCATGGCGTAGCCAGTATACACGTTGTTGGCAAGCCTCTGGATCCCGAGACAAGCGATATGGTGGCTACCGAGGAGCGTGATCATGTGGCTCACGCCATCGTGTTGCGTGAGCGGCGGGTGGGCTACACATGGCCCTATGGTGTGCTACGACGCGCCGAGGTGGTCGTAAGCACAAGAACCAAAGGTTTGGAAGCCGTGGACGAAGAAGGCCTGGTAGAAGACTCTGTCGACGACGCCGAGCGTGTGGAAGACGATGAGGAAACGGCGGAATAGGGGATCTTGGCGTTCGGACGATACGCCATCTGCCTTGAGCACAGGTCATTGCGTGTTTGGACGTGGACATATGTCGGATGGGAGAGAACGATGACGAGTAGCCCAGAGGTGCAGTGCCCCTACTGTGGCGGCCATGTCCCGGCTGACGTGACCGTCTGTCCGGCGTGTTACGAGGATCTGTCGGGATTGGCGCGGCTCGAGTTTCAGCCGGCTATCCACTATAACCAGGCTCTGGCGCTGGCCCGCGAGGGACACCTCGAGGATGCGCGGGACAAGCTCATCGTCTCTACCACTTTGGACGAGAGCTTTTTGCCGGCACACGTATTACTGGCCAAGATCTATGCCCGCATGGAGAACTGGCCCCGTGCCAACGAGGCTGTGGTTCGCGCTCTACAACTGGCTCCAGAGGATCAAGACGTGCGGGCGCTGGCGACCAGGATCGACCAACTGGCCACGGAAGACCAGGCTCGGCGCTTGCGCGAGGAGGCCAAGGCTGCTGAGGCCAGCCAACGGGATGCCTCTGGTCGGGGCGTGGGCGTCTCGCCCGCTCTTCCCGCCACGCGAGATCTGGCGCGGGCGTTCGCTCTAGGCGTAGCTGCGACGGCAGCACTGAGCACCATATGGCGGTGGATCGGCGGGGGTAGCAGGGAGGACTGAGGCATTTCGGCGCGGG
>SKLG01000147.1 GCA_007123335.1 Anaerolineae bacterium
AACCGATTGATGCTAGCGGCAGGCCGAAAAGAAGGCCCAGCGGCAAATGGACTCGCTATACGGTCGAGCGTATACTCCGGAACGAGGCCTAACATGGGACGCTGGTCTACAATCGTTCCTTTGGCAAGCGCCATGGTTTTGCTCCCAAGGACGAGGATGAACGGATCCGCGTCGATGACGCATGGGAAAAGTTCATCGATGATGACACTTGTATCGCGTACAGGTTCTCGACTCAGAGACAAGCACGCAGCGGGAGAGCACCAGAGCACGCAGCCAGTTCCTCTTGGCCAACGTAACTTGCCTTCGCTGCGGGCATTCGATGCATGGCTACACCGCGAACAAGCAAAAAGATCTCAGGAATGGGGAACGGCGCACCTATTACTACCGAAAGCACCGTTGTACAGGCAGGGCCAATTCGGCGAGCTGTGACGCGCCCATGATACGAGCCGAGTACCTAGAAGATCTGATCATCGATGCCATTGGCGAGTATCTGGTACAGAACGTGGATGCGACTGAGAAACTGTACAACCGCAGCAAGGAGATGCTGGACAGCTACAAGCGGTCTCTGGCCCAACTCATCGAGAACTCGGATGTCGACGTTGAGGATAAGACACGGGAGCGCAGCGCTCTCGTGCGTGCCCTGGCTACCGCTATTGGCAGAGTGTCGGATACTACCATTCAGCAGATGGATAGCGAGATCGCCAATCTCGCTGACGACATCGCAAAGAGCCGAGCTCGTGGCCAGCTAGCAAAGGATGAGCTCAACAAACTCTCAGGTGCACGACTACGGATTGATTCGCTGAGGGACAATCTGAGCGAACTGAGCCATCGGCTTGAGCGTGCAGACCTGCCGACCAAGAAACGACTTCTCAGCGGCTTGGTTTCCGGAATCAAAGTGGACCCCGACAAACACCATGCGATCGTGCATGTACGCCACTTTGTCTTCGATCATGGCATCGACCTGAGACTGGCCGATGATGAGTTTTCCTGACTTGTTGAGCATACGGGCTCCCGTCGTTTTGGCCCGCCTCGCATGGCCTGGCATTTTCTTCCCCTCAATGCTTTGGAAAAGATCGCCTGTAGAAAGCCTGCGATTCAACCCCACGAAAGGCACAGACCATGCCGAACATCGACAAGCCCAACGTCCTCCTCATCATGGCCGATCAGCTCATTCCCATGCTCATGGGCGCCTATGGCCATCCGGTGGTCAAAACGCCCAACCTCGACCGCCTGGTGGAGACCGGTGTGCGCTTTGACGCCGCCTATTCCGCCTGCCCATTGTGCGCGCCGGCCAGGGCCGCGCTGGCCACCGGCCAGTACATCTCGACCATCGGCGCCTGGGACAACGCGGCGCCCTTTGACGACGACGAGCCCACCTTGCAGCACTATCTCACCAACGCCGGCTATGACACCGTCGCCAGCGGCAAGCTCCACTATATCGGCGCAGACCAGCTCCACGGTTATCGGCGTCGCCTGACCACTGACATCTATCCCGCCGCCATGAGCATGCTGCCCACCAACAAGCGCAAGCCCAAAGAACGCCTCATCGACCGCCGCGTCCACGCGCGGGGCTACGCCCTGCCCCAGGTGGGCGTGCGCCCCTGGACCCAGTTCCTGGCCTATGACACCGAGACCCAGTTCCGCGCCGTCGAGTACCTCTATGGCCGCGCCTGCGCCGGACGACCCAGCCGGCCCGACCTGGGCAGCGACGAGCCCTTTTTCCTGTCGGTCTCCTTCCACTGTCCGCACGACCCCTTCCAGGTCACCCAAGAGTTCTGGGACCTCTATGAGGGGGCGGAGATCGAGATCCCCCACTATCCGGCCAACATGGAGGAGACCTACTCCTCCATGGATCGCTGGCTGAACGCCTACCACGGCACCGACCGCATCGACATCCGCGCGCCGGAGAGTCTCTACGCCCTGCGTCGCAGCTACTATGGCCTGATCAGCTTTGTGGACCGTCAGGTGGGTGAGCTGTTGCGTGTGCTGGAGGAGACGGGGCTGCGTGAGAACACGGTGATCCTCTTTACCGCCGACCACGGCGACATGCTGGCGGAGAAGAACATGGTACAAAAGCGGTCGCTCTACGATTGGTCGGCGCGAGTGCCGCTCATCGCCCACTTCCCCGACGGCTATGGTGCGGGGAAGCAGATAGCCACGCCGGTGAATATCATCGATATTGTGCCGACGGTGCTGGACCTGGCCGGCGTCGAGGAGCGCCTGTCGCTGGACAGCCAGAGCCTGCTGCCCCTCATCGAGGGGCGCGATCTCGATCGTGTCACCTTCTCCGAGAGCCACACCAACGGCATCTATGCGCCCTGCTTCATGGCGCGCGATGGCGACCACAAGCTGATTTACATCCACGAGGGCGCCGGCGAGATGCAGCTCTTTAACCTGGCCGACGACCCTGGCGAGTGGCACAACCTTGCCGACGATCCGGCTCATCAGGCGCTGCGCGACAGGCTCAAAGGGCTGATCCTGGCGCGCTTTGATCCCGAGGAGATCGAAGCGCGCTTGCAGGCCAGCCTGGACAAGCGCCATTTGGTGCATGCCGCCAACGTTGTGAACAAGCTCCATTGGGACTATGAGCCGCGCTTTAACGCCGCGGAGCAGTACTGCCGCTGACGTCGATGTGCAGCACGCCTCCGAAGGGTGATTAGGGGCCATTCTCCCTTCGGAGGCGACGATCGAGCTATCGCCTCTCGCGAGCCCT
>SKLG01000317.1 GCA_007123335.1 Anaerolineae bacterium
ACCTGGAAGACCAACGCGGCTCTTTCCAGGAAGAGGGCCTTCCAGGTGCACAGCAGAGGCGCGCCGATCCCGTACTGGCGGCAGATCTCGGCGTTGCTCTTGTGGCCGCTCAACGCCTCGAGTACCGCTTTGGCTTTGAACTCGGCACTGAAGGTGCGACGTCTCGACATGTTACGCTCCTCTCTGGACATAGGATACCGTTCTTATCCCACCTGTCCAGTCCGAGGGGCGCATTTCAGATACTCGACAAAACTTTGAATAATAAGAATGAAGGAGAACATCATGTATTTCAAAAAGATAGAAACAGAAGGACTCGCTCATTTTTCATACATGATAGGTGATGAAAACGATATTGCAGTCATCGATCCAATGAGGGATGTGCAGGTTTACATGCATGAAGCCAGAAAAGAAGGGATGAGGATCAAGTACATTCTTGAAACTCACCGGAATGAAGACTTTATCATAGGGTCTATGGAACTGGCTGAAAAAACAGGTGCAACCATCTACATTTCTGACCATGAGGACTTGAGCTATGTATATGGGGAAAGAATCCGGGATGGGTTCCAACTTGACATCGGGAAGATAACGATAAAGGCGATTCACACACCAGGACACACATTGGGTCATATGAGCTTTGCGGTGTATGAAAAGGGGGTGGAGAAAGCATATTTGGTTTTCACAGGTGACAGCTTATTTATGGGAGACCTTGGCAGAACTGACTTCTATGGAGAAGAGAACCTGAAAAAAATGACAGAGCTGCAATATGAGAGCGTATTTGAAAAGTTACTCACACTGGGTGATCATGTGCTTGTGTGTCCTGCCCATGGTACAGGATCCGCATGCGGTGAATCCATGGATGAAAGACCTTATTCATCCATGGGATATGAAAAGCTGACAAATGAGAAGCTTCAGTTTAGTACCAAGGAAGCGTTCATCAAGAGTTTTGCAAGAATGAGAATCAAACCAAGATATTTTGAGTGGATGGAGACTCTCAACGTAACAGGCGCCAGCTTTGTCGGAAATGAGGTTGTGCTCAATACAATGACCGTGGATGAAGTAGCGGAAATGAAAGATGATATCCTTCTAATTGATGCCAGAACAAAAGAAGGTTTTATTGGAGGACATATCCCTGGATCGATTTTTTTGCACAAAGGAAACTTGACTGCTTTCCTGGGATCCATCTACTTACCGGATGAAAAGATAGCTTTTGTGATAGACGGACAAGTCGGAGAGATGGAAGAGATCTACTGGTATTGCAGAAGAATAGGATTTGACAATATCGTTGGATACTTGCCTGAGGGCATTGAAATGTGGCAGGAAAAAGGCAACGAAGTAGGTCAGCTAGAGACAATCTCTGCAAAATGGTACAAGGACATGCCAAAGCGCGATGACTTTATCCTCCTGGACATAAGAGATGATAATGAAGTGGAGATGGAAGATCCGGATAAGAATCTAATTCATATTCCACTAAAGATTCTCTATAAGAACCTGGACAAGCTGGACAAGAAGAAGACCATTTACGTTCTTTGCAGCTCAGGTAATCGAGCGACAACCGCATCAGCATATCTGGAAGGGAAAGGATATCACGCAGTTGTCATAACCGGTGGTGCCAGGATGTACAGAAATTTTGTATAGAGTCAAACGTTGTGGGTGAGACGGCGACGGCTCTCAATCGAGGCGCCACGTTGGAAACGACGATGGATCATTTCCTGCTGCAATCCTTGCTGGAAAGCACGGGCGCGCAATGGGCATTTTCTAACGGTTGGCGCTACGGCGCACCGGTAATTCCCGGGGAGATCACGCTGAATGATCTCTACAACATGATCCCGATGAACCCGCCGATCTCAACGGTCGAGCTAACGGGCGAGGAAATGGTTGCGATGCCCTTCGACGGCATCTGCGTTTCGGGCTCCTTTCTTGGATAGTGTATGAGTTAGCCTGCTGTCCAAGCTCAGGTGCCCATGCCGGGGATCGTCTCACCACAAGTCCTCTCCTTGAGACGGGGGAGAAGAGCCGAGCAGGCGCTCGGCGCTCCCGGAGATGGACCTGGGAACGCCGAGCGCCTGCTCGGCATCTGTGCGCGCCAACGCCACCTTGACACCTCCACCCACACCGTTTTACAATATCCCACGTTGGCAGAGGCCGCGACAGTTAGCACGGCTGGAAAGGCGTTCCCATGAACACCCTCTACTATGGCGACAATCTGGACATCCTGCGCCGCTACATCCCGGACGAAACCGTGGACCTGATCTACCTGGACCCACCCTTTAACAGCAAGGCCACCTACAACGTCCTGTTCGGCGAGCAGAACGGCGCCCGGGCGGCCGCCCAGATCAAGGCCTTTGACGATACCTGGACGTGGGATCAGGCCGCCGCTCTGGCCTATCAAGAGGTGGTGGAGGCGGGCGGAGGGGTCTCGCAGGCCATGCAAGCCTTCCGCACCCTTTTAGGCCACAGCAACATGCTGGCCTACCTCTCCATGATGGCTCCTCGCCTGGTGGAGCTGCGCCGAGTGCTCAAGCCTACGGGCAGTATTTGGCTGCACTGTGACCCGACGGCGAGCCACTACTTGAAATTGTTGATGGATGCAGTGTTTGGGGCGGATGGTTTCCGGAATGAGATCGTGTGGCAACGTACAACCGCCAAGGGTCATGCTTTCACTCGCTTCCCCTCAACCCAAGACGTGCTGCTATATTATGTTCGGAGCGACAAGCCTACTTGGAATGCCCAGTACCTGCCTCACCGAGAGGAGTATATCAAGAGCCACTACTCCAATATCGAACCAGAAACTGGCAGGCGATACATGCTAGATAATACGCTTAATCCTAATCCCAATCGCCCCAATCTCACCTATGAATGGAATGGACATACACGTGTGTGGCGGTGGACCAAAGAACGGATGCAGCAACTCCACGATGAGGGGCGTCTGGTCTACACGAGTTCGGGAATGCCACGGTATAAACGTTACTTGGACGAGATGCCAGGAACACCGGTGACTACGGTCTGGACCGATATCCCTCCAATCAACTCTCAAGCCCGAGAGCGCCTCGGCTACCCCACCCAAAAGCCCGAGGCCCTGCTAGAGCGCATCATCCAGGCCAGCAGCAACAAGGGCGATCTGGTTCTCGACCCGTTCTGCGGCTGCGGCACCACCGTGGCCGTGGCCCAAGGCCTGAAGCGCCGCTGGATCGGCATCGACATCACCCATCTGGCCATCGGCCTCATGCGCCATCGGCTGCGAGACACGTTCGGCGATGAGATCGAAGGTCAGTACGAGGTCATCGGCGAGCCGGTCTCAATGCCCGACGCCCAGGCCCTGGCCGCGAGCGATCCCTATCAATTCCAATGGTGGGCGTTGGGCCTGGTGGGCGCCCGACCCGTCGAACAGAAAAAGGGCGCCGATAAGGGGATCGATGGCCGGCTCTACTTTCACGATGATGCAAAAGGCAAGACCAAGCAGGTCATCCTCTCGGTGAAAGCGGGGAGCACGGGCCGCGCCCATATGCACGAGCTACGCGGCGTGGTGGAGCGGGAGCAGGCCGAGATCGGCGTCCTGATCACCATGCAGGAGCCCACCCAGCCCATGCGCGCCGAGGCGGCGAGCGCTGGATTCTATCGCTCCCCCGGCTGGAACACCGATCATCCGCGCCTGCAAATCCTCACGGTGGCCGAGCTGCTAAAGGGCAAGAGGATCGATATGCCGCCGCTGCGTCAAGTCAGCACGACGTTCCGGCGGGCGCCCCGCTCGCGACGGGTGAGTGAGCAGGGCGAGCTGGATCTGTATACCGCTGCGTCTTCTTCCGAGGACTCTTGACGGCATAGTCAGGTATGTCCTGGAATCATCCCGCCGCACCAGCCCCGTCATGCACTATAGATATTCACTATACGTAATCCGCGAACTCAGCGGCCCAAGGATCGCGGCGCCCGCCACGATGGCCAGCCCCACGATGGGAAACCAGATCGACAGGATCATGGCGACCAACAAGACGACGACCCCCATCACGAACATGGCCAACAACCAGTAGTAGAACGGCAGGGTGATCGGTATGCGCCAGGCGTTCACCTTCTGCGCCCGCATGGCCAGCAGCAACAGCGCGATATTCAGCACGATCATGAGCAAGATGAACACTATCATGGCAACCGGAGCCGTGATGGCGCTCGCCACCAGGCCCGTGGCAAAGGGCATCAGCACCACCACCCCCAACAGGGCAAACAGGATGGCGACCATCACCGAATCGAGCAGGCCCAGCAGATCCAGAAGCTTGTGGTGCTGCCACCAGATGTGCGCCACCACGGTAAAGCTGATGATGAACGATACAAACTGGGGGATCTGGCCCACCAGGGCGCTGGCCAGCCTATCCGCGGGCACATCCGGGATGTCGATGTTTAGCACCAGCAGCGTCATGGCGATGGCAAAGACGGCGTCGAACAGATTCAGGATGCGGTTGAACTCCAAGGTGTCGCGCGCATAGCTCGGGTTCAGGGCGTCCTCTTCTGGTTGTTCAGTCTGAGCCATAGGAATCCTCCCTGCTTATGGGTGGTGCTGATGTCGCCTACGCATTCTATGATCCCTTTTTCTCCATCAAGAACTCGCCATACGTTTCGCCCTTGTGCGTCATCTCGTCATAAAAGATGTCGGTAAAGCCGTTTCGTTTGTAGAAGCGGATGGCCCCCTCGTTGCCGCCGTTCACATACAGATACATCTTTTCATTCTCTTGTTCAAGGGCGCGGATCACCGCGCTGCCGATGCCCCTGCCCCTGACGCCGCTATCCACCGCCAGGGTATGGATGTACAGGCCATCGTCGTCGATCTCCCCGCCGAGCATCTTTTCCATCTTCATATAGAGGAAAAAGCGCTTGGCGAACCCCCAGAACCCCATCGTCTTCATGAACCCCTGCCCGGCGAGTTTGTCCACCTCCTGGCGCTTGGAGGTGGGATAGTACACGACCACCCCCACCAGGTCGCCGTCGAGCATCACACATTTGGTATACTGGGGCAAAAAATAGGTTTCAGGGACGTTCAACAGCGTCTTGATCACCTCTAGGGGCTTTTCCCCATACACGATCCCGTTCATCTCCGGATCGGATGCAAAGATCAATTCGGCGAGCTTGTCTTGATCATGCTTCTGGGGGTTGTACGTCTCGAGCTTGATGTCCATCTTGTGCTCTCCTCCAAGCATTGCTGGCTAGTCCTGCCTCGCGCATCCTGAGGCAATGGCAGTATGCAAGCACATCATTATCCTGCCAAAAAGCGGGCTATAGCCCGAATCCCGCGCGAGATGACCGGCGCCTCAAGACCGAGCCGGTGTGTGACGCCATCTGACTATGGGCCGAAATGCCGGTTGAGGAATCCGAGGATGCGCTCGGCGTACTCGGTATCTTGTTCCGGTGTGAAAAATAGTTCGTCTTGGACGATAAAGTGCGAGTCGCCTTCGCGGGCCCAGGTTTCGACGTGGGCCGGGGCGTGCGCGGTCAAGCGCTCAAAATTGGCAAAGGGAACCTGTGCATCGCCCCGCGAGTGGATCAGTAGCGCCGGGCGGTCGCCCAGTTTCTGGATCTGATCCTTGGGATTTATATGGCGATTGGCCCACCCATATTTGAGCGTCGTATAAAGCCTGACAAAGGGTCTCTGTATCGTTGCCACGAGCCCCGACGCGCCCATGTTCTCAATGAACACGTCGTCCCAGGAAGAGTAGGCCGACAGGCTGATCAACCCATCGATGTCGGGGATTTGGCCGATAGAGTTGATGGCGACCGCGCCGCCCATAGACAAACCGTACACGACGATGGGCGTGTCGACATACCTGGGTGATGCCTGGATATAGTCTACCACGGCGCGCGTGTCGAGGTGTTCTGTGAAGCCCAAGCCAATCACCTCGCCCTCGCTCTCGCCGTGGGCGCGCATCTCTAGCAGAATCGAGGCATAGCCTTCATCCAGCAGCATCCGCGCATGGCCGAAAAAAGCAGTGACAGAGGGATTGTGAATGCCCGAAAAAAAGATGATGACCGCTTTGGGGTCCTCGACGTATACCTCGTAAGCCACGATGTTGAGGTTGTCCCGAGTGATCAGGACGAGCCTTTCAGGATCGAGATCATATTCTGCACCGGTCAACGTCTCCTCAAAGGCGACGTGCATGTTGACGATGTCGTTCATCACCAGCGGCGGGATCAGCGCGAAAATCATGATAGCGAGCAGAATGATTCCCAAGGGGACGCCGATCAGCCACCGCATTCTGCGCTTTGCGTTGTTGTCCTTGTTCATAAGAACCTCCTATAGAAAACCAACTATGTCATGATCTGTCTCCTGGCTTGCGGATGCCTCTTCATCCGTCTTATACTCTATATACCTGTACGATAGCCAGGGCGGGTCTAGGGCCTGAATCCGATTTCATCCAAAATGACCACCCCCGCCGGGCTGCGGTCAAAGACAAAGCGCACCTCGCGCAGCGCCGCCGGATTCAAGGCGGGGTTGTCCGCCGCAAAATCCCCCAGTCGAAACACAAAGGTTTGCAAGACCGCCTCCGAGAGGGGCAGGGCGTGCATGAAATCGGCCTTGGCGATGCGCCCGCGGAGCTGGGGCTGCAACAGGGCATAGTGGCTCAGGGGCAGCCGGGCCGCGTTCCCGGCGTCGTCGCGCAGCTCCAGTGTCAGGTCGAGGGGCGCGCGCGGCTCCTGGGCGCGCGGCGCATCGGGGGTGGGCGGCTCGTCGGCATCGGCCAGGGAAAAGCTGAGCACGCTCTCCGGGCCGAGGGGCAGCTCGGGCAGGCTGAGGGTATAGTGGGCCGCCGCCTCGGTCGCGGCGTGGTCCCAGCCGAGATAGACGGCGCTGCTCTCAAGGTCGCCCCTCTTGAGCGGTACGACCTGCTCGCGCCAGATCGTCAGGTTCTCGCCGCGCAACGTCGCGCCGGGCAGCGTTGCCGTGGTCAGGTCGATATCCTCCTCAAAAGCAGCCACGCGCACGGTCGCTGAATCCTGATACTGGCTCAGATAGATGGTGTCGGGCAGCCACGCGGCGGCGGTACGGGGATCGCGGAACAGGTCGCGATAGCCGGCCTCGCCGTGGAGCGTGGCCTCCAGGAAGGCGCTCAGGGCGACGCGGGCGATCTGCTCCTGGTCGGCGCCCGGCATAAGGGTGCGCAGGTTAAAGAGCTGCATCGACGGGCCAAAAAAGTCCTGACGACCCCAGTCGCTGTTGAACTGGCCGTGATTGGCGCCATAGATATAGAGCGCGGCCTTGAAGCGCTCCTGCTCCCCACTAAAGGCGATGCGCGCGTACTGCCGCGCGCCCATAAAGGTGATCACGTCCATGTCGTGGGCGCCGTGGAGCACCAGGTAATCGACGTCCTCCAGCGGCAGCCGCCGGTTGCCGGGCATATACTGCCCATCGACCGGGGCGATGGCCGCCACCACGCGGATGTCGAAATCATAGTTCAAGGGCACCGAGGCATCGTCGGGATGATGGGCGAGCCGGCTGAACGCGGCGGCGATGGCCACCGCCTCCCCGCCCCGCGAGTGGCCGATCAGCCCGATGGCGTCCAGGTCCACCTTCCCGTAAAAGGGGTTGCCCGGCGTCGTGTGCCAGGCTTGCCATTGGCGGAGGTGCTCCAGCAACAGCCAGGCCCGCGCGTCGTTCTCGCTTTGGAGCGGCGACACCAGGATCAGGTCGGCGGACATGGAAAGGTTGAAAAAGTTCTGATCCAGAGACGCGGCGATCAAGCCCCGGCTGGCGAACAGCTCGCCCAGGTAGGCGTACCCGGCGTCAGAGTAATCCTCCATCGGGTGGTTGCCGTGGAGCAGGATCACCAGCGGAAAGGGGCCGTCGCCCTCGGGATACCAGACGCGGCCGTTGCGCGGCAACGCCTCCGGGCCAAAGCCCCAATATTCGCTGCGCAGGCTCGACCAGCCGGTAAGCAGGGCCGAGCCATCCACCGGCATAGTGCGCAGGTCAACCCCTGGGCCATACTCGGGACGCCGGCGGTCCTCGCCGCTCCCGTAAAAGAGGGTCTGCACCCGATAAGGCCCCGGCTGGGAGGGATCGGGGAGCGCCAGCGGGATGACGTTGCCCGACGATTGAGCCGCCGCGTTGATGGGCGGCGTCCTCGGAAAGCCATCGATCAAGAGCAGCACGGCGCCGCCAACGAGGCCCATCAGCCCCACGACAAGTCCAATGAGGGCCAGTCCCCGCTGCAATCGGGTGAGCCGTTGCCCCCCCACGCCCACAAGCGCTGCGACGCCGGCGCCCACCAATGTGCTCACCACCAGCACCCCGAGCACCACGGCAATGACCCCAAAGGCCACCGTGATCGCCAGCATATAGCTCAGCAGCAACAGCGGCAGCGCGCCGATGAGCGCCCAGCGATAGTGGAGCGGCGGTATGCGCAACAACGCGCCGATCAGGAGCACGAGCCCGCCCAGGAGCGCGGCGGCCAGCAGCCCGCCGAACAGCCCCAGGACAAAGGCGAGCAGGCCGGCGGGGCCAAAGGCGTAGGCGGACATGACGATCCATAGCAGCGCCGCCGCCAGGATGACCCCCCACGTCGCGCCGCGCCAGGCGCGCGGGCCGGGTCGGAACCGCGCCAGGAATCGGCGCAGTGTATGGCGGAATCCCGCAGGCTCATGCTCGGGCGTCATGGTAGTATTCATAAGGGTCTCCTCGCTTGCAGTCGGCGTCCTGCCGCGCTGCACGTGTCGAATACCAAAGATTGAGTCTCTATCGCTCGATGCGCAAATATTGACGTTGCTGCAAAAAGGCCCGGATCTCGTCGGCGATCAGATCGGTGGCTTGATTGTGCACGTAATGGCCCACATCGAGCATGGTGTATTGGCCCCCGGCCGCCTCGACATAAGCTACCAAGACCTCGCCCCAGTTGTCCATGGGCAGGTCGTCGCCGTTGGAAATGAAACAATAAAAGGGCACGTCGGGAATACCCTCGGCAGCGACCTGTCGGGCGTTGGCCTGGGTCGCTTCGGTTTCGGCCAGCATATCGGCCGTTAGGGTGCGCCGATACATGATCGAGCAGTAAACGGACGTTTCGGCAGCGGTTAGATGATCCACAGCGGCGGCTTGATGACAGATAAAGGGCGCCAGGCGTAGCAGGCCGGTTCGGGCGGTAAAGGCGACCAGGGCGAGCCTCAGGCGCGGCGGCGGCAGCACCTCATAGATCGGGGGCGTTGCCGGGTCGAGCCCGATGATGGCGGCCACCTCGTCGGGATAGCGGTTGGCCCAATGGAGGGCTTCCAGGCCGCTTATCGAGTGGGGCAACAAGACGTAGGGTGGGCTTTCCCCGGCCAACGTGAGCGCCCGGCGGGTCTCGCCGAGGACCGTATCGATATCGCGCGAGGTGCCGCCGTCGTCGCTCCAGCCGTACCCGGCCCGCTCCACGACGACCGTGCGGTAATCGCCGGATAGGCGGCGATAGAGCCCCCTGAAATCCAGCGTAGGGGCGGTGGTGCCGCTGCCCGACAGGAAAACGAGCGTCAGATCGCCCTCCCCTTCCGCATAGACGTGTAGCCGGTGCCCATTCACCGGAACCAGTTGCCCCGGCGGGGGATAGGCGGCCTCTTCGCGCGATGTTTGCAGCCGGTGGTTGATGCTACTGCCGACAATCAGCGCAGCCAGCAGGATCAGCAGCCCCGGCAAGAACCATTTGCGGATGGTCAGGTATGTCTTCACAAGTCCTTTGCTCAACCGAGGGCAAATCCGGCGATGATGGACATTGATACCACAACCACGTTGCTAAAGCTGTGCATGATCATCGGGTAGATCATGCTCTTGGAGCGTTCGTAACATACGCCATAGAACAGGCCGAGGATCACCGAAACGATGACTTGGCCCGTGTCAAACGTTGCCGCAAAGGGCGCAAAGGCAAAGCGGACGTGGGCCAAACCAAAGATGACGGCGGCGATGAGGTTGGCCGCAGTGATGCTCCCCCCGAACATTTTGGTGATGGGATGGCCAGCGCCCGTTTCTTCGCCGGCAACCACGCCTTTTACCACCAGGCCGAGCATGGTGATGGCGAACCCTCGGAAGATGAGTTCCTCAGAGGGACCCGACAGCAGCAGTTGAAAGCCCAACTGGCCGATGATGTTTCGCGCGGTCAAGGGGTGCCAAAAAACCGGCAGGGAGCCGGTGAGGACGAGAACGATGAGCCGATGGACCAGGGCATAGACCATGAATATCAGCACAAACAGGCGCAGATAGGATAGCCCCTCCTCGCGATCTCCCCACCCAAAGCCGAACCGGATGACGGCCGCCTTGGCGCTCACCTTGACGATCACCAGCATCAGGACCAGGAACACCAACGCCTGGACGATGTGGTGTACCGAGATCCACATAAAGGCGCCGTCGGGGTCTATGGCCGAATAATCGAACAGG
>SKLG01000101.1 GCA_007123335.1 Anaerolineae bacterium
CGCTCATGCGCCCGAGGGCGGGGGAGACGAGAAGGATGTAGGTGATGATGGTGGGAGGAAAGAGGCGAGAACGCCAATAGGCTTCGGCGAACAGCGCATCCACGCCGACCTCGGCATAGGTAATGGCCAGGGCTGTGGCATAGAGCAACGCCGCGACAGCCAGAGTCACCCAAGGCGCCCGGGGCCGCCCGATGACGCGATCAAAGAGGGAGAGGGGAAGTTTGGGCTTATTCACTGGCGCGTACCTCATTTTCGCTAATTCATATACTAGGTCCCCCAGTGAGGATGAATGGTAAGCGAGATATCCGTCTGGGAAACCTTCGGGAGGGGGTCGGCAAGGAGGGGACCAACCCCGATTGTAATATTAGGTCCCATTTCCTAGAGATGCAAACCGTCACGGGATGGAGCTGTTATTGTGACATGACCCGCATCATGCTATACTTTTACGGGTCACCCTTTTCTTTGATCATGGGAAAACAGATATGAGAGAGCGTCAACAAGGCGATTACGCAGCCTCTCGCGAAGATTTCTTGCACGCGAGACGTTCGGCCACGCTGCACAAAGTGTGGGCCAACCTCAGCGGCCGGCACAATACCCTGATCCCCTTTGAGGATCTCAAGCGCACCCTCGGTTCGGCAGGGCAGTCTTATCGCGGGTTGCAACCCGTCCCGCTGGACAAGATCATTGGCAGCCTGGGGCGCAGCGATGATTTTGACCGCGCCTTTTTGCCGACGCAGAATCAGACGCGGGGCAAGTGGGTGAGCGTCGATAGCGCCTATCATCAAGGGGTTAGCCTGCCGGCCATCTCCCTCTACAAGGTGGGCGACGCCTACTTTGTGGTGGATGGCCACCATCGCGTGTCGGTGGCCCGCAGGCAGGGCCAGTCCTTTATCGATGCCGAGGTGATCGAGGTACAGAGCCGGGTGCCGGTGAGCGCCGACCTGACCCCCGATGATCTCGATGTGCTGGCCGCCTATCGCGAGTTCTTGGACCAAACCAAGCTTGACGAGTTGCGCCCCGACCAGGATCTGCTACTGACCATGCCGGGCGACTATCGCAAGCTCATCGAACACATCCACGCCCACAAGTATTTTGTGGATCGGGACCAGGATCGCACGATGAGCTGGGAGGAGGCCGTCACCCACTGGTATGATCACGTCTATGCGCCGGTGATCCAGGCGATTCGGCGCAACGATCTCTTGGCCGATTTCCCCGAGCGCACCGAGGCCGATCTCTATTTGTGGATCATCGATCATGCCTATTATCTCTCGCAAGAGCTGGGGCAGAGCGTGCCGCCCTGGGAGGTGGCCAAGGACTTTGCGCGGCGCTTTAGCCGCCGGCCGCAGCGCTTGTGGAGCCGCATCAAGGAGCGCATCATCCAGATGGTGGTGCCCGATGAGTTCGAGTCGGGGCCGCCGGCCGGCACCTGGCGGAATGAGCGCCTCGAGCCGCGGAATGAGGAGCGGCTTTTCCGCGACATCCTCGTGACCCTCACCGGCGCCGAGACGAGCTGGCACGCTGTGGGCCAGGCCATCGAGTTCGCCCGTCGGGAGAATGGCGTGCTCCACGGCATCCACGTCATCTCGCGAGAGCGCTCCGAAGATGAGGAGGCCGTGGAATATGGCCGCGAGATCTTGTGCCAGTTCTCGGCGCGTTGCACGGACGAGGGGTTGCCCTCCACCACCAGCCTCGTCGTGGGCGATGTGGCGCAAACGATCCTGGAGCGTACCCGTTGGGCCGATCTCGTCGTCATTAATCAAAGATGGGAGCATGGTCGCTTGGCCGAGCGGCCGCTGGGCACCATCTTTCAGACGGTGGCCGCCCAAACGGCGCGGCCGGTGTTGGCTGTGCCGGGTGTGCGCCAGGCAGAGCCGCCCCAGCAGATCATGTTGGCCTATGATGGCAGCCCCAAGGCGCGGGAGGCGCTCTTTGTGCTGCGGCATATGGTCTGCCTGTGGGGATGCAGGGGGATTATTCTCCAGGTGGGCGAGGGGGACGCGAGCGACCGCGATCGCGAGTTGCTCGATCAGGCCTGGCAATACACCCAGGATTGCGGCAAGATCGACGTGGTCACCCGCTATGAGCGGGGCGTGGCCGGCGACGTCATCCCGCGCATCATGGGCGAGGAGCGCGCTGATATGTTGCTCATGGGGGGCTATGGCCGCAAGCCGCTGCTCAAAGCCTTTTTGGGCAGCACGGTGGATCGGGTGCTGCGGGTGGCCTGGTTCCCGGTGCTGATCTGTCGATAATCACGCTCAAGGTGCCGGGCACTCGCGTCGTAACCGACGCCAAAGTGCCCGGCACCTGATAAACGCGGAGGAACCGTGTCGTCGCGAATACGACGCCATCTGAGCACGGCCTTGATCGCTCTGCTGGCCCTCTTGGGCCTGTGGCAGCCCGTGGGCGCCGAGGGGCCTGATTACGCCCTGCCGGCGACCTTTGCGCTGCCCTGGGCCTGCGGCGAGACGCGACGCCTGTCCTGGGATCCTTTTGGTCACTGGGAGCACGGCAAGGCCCGTGGCCTGGCGTTCGATTTCTCCATGGAAACGGGTATCCCGATTTATGCCCCCTTGAACGGCCAGGCCCACTTTTTGCGCGACGAGCGCCTCTTTGAGACCAACTATGGTCACTATATCGAGATCATTGACCCCAGCGGGTGGTGGATGGTGCGCCTGGCCCATCTGCGCGACCCCCAGGC
>SKLG01000431.1 GCA_007123335.1 Anaerolineae bacterium
AAGCGCAAGCTACACCAGGTGGCCGGGGCCTATTTGCCCGCTGCCGACTATGCCGCGTGGCTGGAGCACTTGGAAAGCGCCGCTATTCAAGTGCCGGGCACCTCGGAAGGTGCCCGGCACTTAGCCGATCTCCGCCGCGTCTGCCGCGAGATCATGGCGCACCATGCATCGACCCAGGAGCGACTCGACATCCTGGACGCATTCTATACGACCCTGTTGGGCGAGCTGCCCCCGATCCACTCGGTGGCCGATGTGGCCTGCGGGCTCGGCCCCCTCGCGATCCCCTGGATGCCCCTGGCGCCCGGCGTCCGCTACTATGCCTATGACATCTATGAGGACCTCACCACGTTCCTGAACCAGGCGTTGCCGCTGTTGGGCGTGGAGGCCCATGCCGAGACGAGGGATGTGATCCATCATCCACCAGAGGTGGAGGTGGATGTGGCTCTGCTGCTCAAAGCGGTGCCTTGTCTGGACCAGGTGCAGCGGGATGCCGGACAGCGGCTGATCGAAACACTGCGCGCTCGCCACGTCGTGGTCTCGTTTCCCACCGAGACCCTTTGCGGCCGACGCAAAGGGATGGCCGTCAACTATGAGGCGCGCTTTTGGGAGCTGGTCGATGGCCGAGGTTGGCGCACCGACAAACACCTCTTTGACACCGAGCTGGTCTTTGTGGTGCACAAGGAGTGAGACGATAACCCGCCTCCCAAAGAGAGCATCGATCCGTCAACGATGCGCTCCCCGGGAGGCATGTCTTGATTACTTCCAGGTATAGGTCGGGCTCTTGAACAGTTCCAGGTCGTTGCCATCGGGATCGCGGAAAAAGGCGATGCGCAGATCCCCAAAGGGCGTGCGCGGCTCGATGGTGAACTCGACGCCCTTGGCCCGCAGCTCCTCATAGGTGGCATCGACATCGTCTACCTCAAAGGCCAGGTGCATCAGGCCGCTCTTGGGCGGCTCGCCCGCCTCGACGTCGCCCTTGCCCAGTTCGATGGTGGTGCCGCCGATGTCGATGAACACCACGTTGCGTCCCTCAAACTCGCCTACGATGGGAAAGCCGAGGATCTCGGTGTAAAAACGCTTGGTCACCTCATAGTTGGGCGACCGCATGGAGATGTGGTGCGAATGGCCGATACTCATGGTTCTTGCTCCTTCCCTGACGATGCTTGCCGGTAGGCCGACGTCGATGGCTATCTCCAGCAGCGTCCGCATCCTAGCCCCAACTGAGAGGCGCGTCAAGTGTCGCTTGACCACACCGCGGCTCCGCGCTAGACTCTCGGCAAAGGGGGACATGACGATGAGCGATCAACAGGAGAGCAGCAGTCTTGGGCGTTCAGCCCAAGGCGATGATATCTGGCGGGGAACCGATTTCTCTGGCGTGACCGTCATTTTGGGCGTCGGCGGCGGTCAGCTTGCGCGACTGCTGGCGCCCCAAGTGCAGCGCAACGAGGGCGCGTTGGTGGTCATGGATCCCGGACTAGAAGAACTATGGGTGTTGGCCGAAAACCCCGATATGGCAGAGGCTGGCCCCAACCCGTGGACGCTGATTCAGGCCCGTCTGCGTGGCCGTGCCGTGCGCATTCCCCTCCTGCACGAGACCGTGGACCTGCTAGTCGTCAATGGCATCCTGCGCCAGATCCCTGAGAGCGGGCTGCCCCGCTTCTTTGAGGAGCTCTGGCAGACCCTGGTGCCCGGCGGTCATCTGCGCATCTCGGATATTCTCGAACCCTCCGAGGCCCCCTATAACGCCGCCTGGATGCAGCGCAATCGGCTGATCACCAGCCTCAGCCGCGGCCTCAATGCGGCGGCGGCCACCGGAGTGAACCTTCGACGGGCGGCCCAGGCTGCCAAGGCCGCCGGCCTGGAGGACTTGAGCGTGGCCATCTTGCCCGGCTATGCCCTCACCGACGCCTGGCTCGACGAGACCGTCGGTGCTGTGCGCGCCATGGCCTCGCGGCTGGGCGACCCTTATTTGCGCCAGCAGATCGTCGAGGAGGGCTTGCCCAGGCTCGTCAGCGCCTATCAGCAGGGCGACCAGCGGGCCGCGGAGCGGTTTGTCATCAAAGGGGTGCGCCCCGGCGACCTTGCCCTGGATATGGAAGCCTCCTTCACCGAGGAGGACCTCATTGAGCTCGATGACGACGAGGATGAGTAGGCGCTAGATGCCGATCTATGTGGACATCTCCAGCGCGGTCCACGCCAAGGCCGGGCTCAGTCGCTATGCACTATCCCTAACCCAGGCGTTGCGGCCGATGCTGGCCGATGATTTGGCCCTCTTTCAGAATAGCCTGGGCCGCCGTGATCCTCCGCCCGACTTGGCTGATCTGCCCATCGTGGGTGTCCCTTTAGGCTACAAGCCGTGGCGAGGTGCCGTATGGCTCAGCCAAGCGCTGTGCCTGCCGCTGGATCGGCTGCTTCCCCAGGCCACTTTATTTCACGCTACCGAGCACTTATTGCCCTATCTACGCCATACGCCGACGGTGCTCACCGTCCACGATCTGATCTTTGAGCGTCTTCCTGAGCATCACAAAGCCATGAACCGGATCTATTTGCGCCAAGCCATGCCCCTCTTTTGTCGGCGGGCCACGGCTATCATCGCCGTCTCAGAGAGTACCCGACGCGACTTGGTCGCGCTGTATGGGCTGCCCAGCACCAAGATCACGGTCATCCCCGAGGCCGCGGCGCCTCACTTTCGGCC
>SKLG01000497.1 GCA_007123335.1 Anaerolineae bacterium
GAGCATCCACTGTTCGACACGAAAAAGTTCTTGATACAGCGAGGCGAGCGCGTGGCGCTGCTGGGTCCCAATGGTTCCGGCAAGACGACCTTCCTGCGGACCATTCTCGGCCAAACAGAGCCCCTGCGGGGCAAGTTGCGCGTCGGCGCCAGCGTGCGCATCGGCTATCTGCCCCAGACCCAGTCTTGGCTCGATGGTTCACTGACCATCTTGGAGCAGATTATGGCCGTGAGCGATCTCGGCATCCTCGAGACCCGCTCGCTGCTCGGTCGCTTTCTCTTTTCTGGCGATGAAGTCGATAAATCGGTGGGCGACCTCTCCGGCGGTGAGCAGGCGCGCGTCGCCCTGGCCATCCTGACCTTGCAGGATGCCAACGTGTTGCTCCTCGACGAGCCCACGACGCATCTGGACGTGCGCTCGCAAGAGGTTCTTCAGGATGTCCTCGCCGCCTTTGACGGCACGATCCTGTTCATCTCCCACGATCGCTATTTGATCGATGCGCTGGCCACCCATGTCTGGGAAGTGCGTAACGGGTGCTTGCATCAGTACGAGGGTAACTATGGCGCCTTTGTCGAGGCGCGGCAGCGCGAGGCCGCATCCGCCGCATCGAAGACGCGACAACGCCGAGCCACAGACGCCGTCTGCACGGATCGGGAGCAACAACGCGAGGCGCGGCGGCAACGCAAGCGCATTGAGGAACTGGAGCAAGAGATCGAGGACCTTGAGGCTCGCCTGGACGCCATTCCAGGCTTGATCAATCAGGCCAGCGCCGCGCAAGATGTGTCGCAGGTCGAGACGCTGGGCCTTGAATACCAGCATCTGCGTGAGGTGCTGCGCGAGCGCCTGTCCGACTGGGAGTCTCTGGCGGCCGTTCATGAGGGCTAGATCTGGCGATAGACCCGCCGCCGTCATTGGCTTGACCGGCAACATCGCCGTGGGCAAGAGCACGGTGGCATCCATGCTCGCCGAGCTGGGCGCCTGGGTGCTGGATGCCGATAAACTGGCTCATGAGCTCATGAGGCCTGGCACCGACGTGCACCAGCGTATCCGTGAGCGATTTGGCTCAGGGGTGCTCTCCTCGCCCGATGATCCTCAGAGCGCCATCGATCGCGCCGCCCTGGGCGATATCGTCTTTCGCGATCCCGAGGCGTTGCGCGCTCTGGAAGAGATCGTCCACCCGGCCGTGGTCGCCGAGACGCTGCGACGCCTCGCGGCATGCGCCGCCGAGGTGGCCGTCATCGAGGCGATCAAGCTGCTGGAGGCCGAGATGCAACGCTACTGCGATGCGATCTGGGTGGTCACCGCGACCCGAGAGCAGCAAATGGAGCGCCTGATGCAGACGCGGGGCCTGACCGAGGACGAGGCGTCAACACGCATCGATGCACAGCCTCCGGCAGCGGACAAGATCGCCCGGGCCGACATCATCATCGACAATTCGGGCAGCATTGAGGCCACCCGGGCGCAGGTCGTGGCGGCGTGGCAGCGCATACCGGGCGCGCCAGAGATCGACGCTCAAAGCCAGGAGAATGCCGGCGTATGAGACGAATCCAAGAGTGGTTTGGAGCGCACCCCTTGTTGACGAACTGGCTGCTTCTGTCCATCGGCATGGTCGCCATCTTGTTGTGGGCCGCCGCGGATACGCCCTTTACCAGCAGCCAACGCGGCGCGCTCATCGTGGCCACCATCCTGGTGGCTGGCGTCTGTGCGCGGATCATCGGCTGGGCGGATTGACCCGAACACACCCGAGCGTCGTCTGCGACGATAGGAGAACATGACGGACCAACGACCCTTACGCATCCTTATCATGGCCGCCGAGATGGTGCCCTTTGTCAAGACGGGGCAGGTGGCCGACGTCATCGCTGGGCTGGCTCGTGCTCTACGACGCTTGGGGCACGATGTGCGCGTCGCCATTCCGCGCTATAACCACGTTGACCTCGATCGCTTTGGGCTGTCGCCGGTGATGGATCCCTTTCCGGTGCCCATGGATGGCCATCATGACTCGGTCTCGGTGTTCCAGACCGGCTTTGGGGCCACTTCTGCCGAAATGGGTGTCCCTGTATACATGATGGATAACCCGCGCTACTTTGGTCGCGGGGTTGGGGCGTTGCGCCATCAAGATGCCGACCCTTTTATCTTTTTCCCCCGCGCCACGCTAGAGATGCTGCGGCAGCCGTCCCTGAGTTGGGCGCCAGACGTGATCCATTGCCATGATTGGCAAACCGCCCTGGTGCCAAACTGGCTGTCGCTGACCTATCGCGACGATCCTATCCTCAAGAATGTGAGCACGGTGCTCACCATCCACCGCCTCTCACACCAGGGCATTTTTGGCTATCGCGTGCTCGAGGTGGCCGGCATTCGCGAACACGGGTTCCTCTACCATTCGGGTATCACCGATCTTGGCGAGTTGGTGGACATTATGGGGCGTGGTATCTATTACGCCGACGCGGTGACCACGGTAAGTCCGACCTACGCCCAAGAGATCCTGACGCCCGAGGCGGGCGAACGGCTGGACCCGCTGTTGCGCGATCGCCGCGATGCGCTGTTTGGCATACTGAACGGCATCGATACCGAGCTGTATGATCCGGCCAGCGATCGCCACATCTCGGCAACGTACGATGCGACCTCCTTGAGCCGCCGGGCGGCGAACAAGCGGGCTCTACAGAAAGCCTTTGGTCTCGACGCGCTAGATGCACCGCTTATCGGCATGGTCTCGCGGCTTGTGGAGAGCAAGGGTGTAGACCTGGTCGCCGCCATGATCGAGCCGGTAGTGCGCTATTTGGGGGCGCAGATCGCCATCCTGGGCGTTGGCGACCCCAAATATCACAGTTTGCTCACCGAGCTGACCGCTCGCTATCCTGAACAGTTGAGCGTGCGGCTTACCTTCGATGAATCCCTAGAACGGCTCATATACGCAGGCAGTGATATGTTCTTGATGCCCTCACGGGTGGAGCCATGTGGGCTGGGGCAGATGCTGGCCATGCGCTATGGTAGTGTGCCCATCGTGCGCGCCACCGGCGGCCTGGCCGACACGGTGGACGACTATGATGCGTGCAGTGGCGAGGGCACCGGCTTTTGCTTTCGCGAGATCGACCCCGTCGCCATGTACACCGCCGTGGTGCGCGCCTGTCAGGTGTATCAGATGGGCGAGCGCTGGCGCGAGCTGCAACTTCAAGGGATGGCCCGCGACTTTTCCTGGCGCGCGTCGGCCGAGCGCTATGTCACCGCCTATTGCTGGGCCATGAACGCGCATCAGCATCAACCGCGACAGGAGACGGGCTGGGTTGGCTAGCAAAAGACGAAATGACCGTGAGATGCACCTGCCTAGGGGTCTCGAACGCGACTTGACGCGGGTGAGTATATGGCGATGTGGAACGTTGCTGATGCTGCTCGCGGCTGCATGGTATCTGCTGGCCGCGTGTTCACCGTCCGCGACATCGCCTACCCGCGATTCCGCCGCATCGGCGCAGACAACTGTGGCGGTGCCGATGACGCAGATGGCGCCGTCCAAGACACCATCGTTGCCGCCGACGGTTACTCCCAACCCCACACCCGAGCCAACAGTCACCCCCGTGCCACCCACGGCGACGCCCTCAGTGACCCCTAGCCCTACCCCTGTGCCGCCGCTTATCGCCATCGATGCCGGCCACGGCGGGCGCGACCTGGGCGCCGTGATCGTGAATGAGCGCGGACGCATCGATGTGACCGAGAGCAACATCAATCTGGCCCTCGCTATCGATCTAGAAGGAATACTGCTGGAAAGAGGGTATCGGGTATTCATGGTGCGCAAGGGGGATTACGAGCTAAACGAGGAGCGGCGGGATGTGAACGAGGACGGCGTGGTGGACTATGTGGATGAGCTACAGGCGCGCGTGGATGCCATCAACGAGGCTGGGGCTGATCTCTTGCTATCCATCCATCAGAACTCTTTTGTCTGGCCAGATGGCTCCTCGGCGCCGGACGTTGGCGGTACATTGACTTTTTATTGCGCCGATCGCTCTTTTAGCGATAAAAGTCTGCGCTTTGCGCAGTTGGTGCAGGCAGAAATCCTGGCCGCTTTTCAAGAGCTAGGGCATGACATACGCGACCGTGGCGTTCTGCGGGATACCGAGTTTCGCACTGCTGCCAACCCGGACGCCTATCTTATTTTGCTGGGTCCCGAGACAAAGCGCATCGCCCGGCCTTCACAGATGCCAGGAATACTCAGCGAGCCTTTGTTTCTAACGCACCACGAAGAGCTTGCTCTGGTCAAGGATGAGACGGCCCGACGCCGTCTGTCCGTGGCCTATGCCGACGCTATCGACGCCTATTACGCGTCTTTGGACCACGCAAACGAGCCCTCTGACGAGACGTCCAGCGAGTAGCCGCCCTATTCCTCCTTGACGTTGCCTCGTCGCGAGATGTCGGTGTCCAGGAGAATGGTCACCGGGCCGTCGTTGTGGATCTCGACCAGCATCATGGCGCCAAAGCGGCCCGTGGCCACGGAGCGCACCCCCTCCTGAGCCAACAAGTCGCAGAATTGCTCAATCAGCGGCTCGGCGACATCGGGCTGGGCCGCATCGCTAAAGCTGGGCCGACGACCGCGACGCGCGTCGCCGTATAGGGTGAACTGGGAGACCACCAACGCCTCGCCATCCACATCGAGTAGCGAGCGATCAAAGCGACCCTCCTCGTTCTCAAAGATGCGCAGCTTGGCGATCTTGCTGGCGAGCCAGGCGGCCTGGTCTTCGGTGTCCCCTTCTTTGACGCCGAGGAGGATCACGAGGCCCTGTCCGATCTGGCCTACGACGCGCTCATCGATCCGAACCGCGCCCTGTGTCACTCGCTGGATAACTGCTCGCATACCCATCCTTTGTCATGTGTGGTATGTTAATTATTTATCAGTGCTATACTCATCTTTAGATGATTTATGCCGATTTCGCTCAGATTTAGGATCTGGCACCCATGTAGGGTGCTGCGGCTCGAACGTAAGCACCCGGCGAAAATCGTGCAGGTGCTCGAGGGCTTCCTGGAACGTGCTCCCGGCAATGACCTGACGCCAGTGGCTACATTCCAGCGTGCCGAGGACCAGATAATCGTTGCCGATGATCTCTGGGAACCGTTCGCTGCATGCGGCCACCAGCAGTTCTTCGAGCTTGTCACGGTGCAGGATCAGCAACTCGCATGTGGGACAGAAGCGAGCGGTCATGTTTAGCACAATCGAGGCCGCTGGCTCAACATGGATGAAAAAGGGCTTTTTGCGCGTGGTCATACGCTGCTCACAGATCGGGCAATTGGTGAACCTATAGTCCAGATGCGGGTTGAGGAAGAAGGAGAACTCGGGCTCTAGCTTGCCGATGCGAATGTCGGAACTTTTTCCGCTTGCTCATATTGGGATTCTCCTCATGGCCAGAATCTTGGCGGCCATGAATAAAGTTCGGGATCACTCATTATTCTACTGCTAGGCGGTGCGAGACACAATTTCTTGACAAATGCAGCGTTAGGCCCATGATAGAGCCGAGAACAGCCACCTAGTCCTATTGGAGGGCGTCTGCTCATGAGCATCGATCGTGCATTGACATCCACTCGCCAGCCCACGGCGCTGGAGCAAAACCTGTTCGGCGTCAACGTCGGCAACATCCACCAACTGTTGCCCGGCGTAATAGTGGCCGCTCTGTTGGCCCTGTGCGCCACCTGGCTTAGCCAGGCCATCGGCGTGGGGCTCTTGGGTTTCACCAGCTCGCCCCTTTCGTCCGTCACCGTCGCCGTGGTGCTTGGTTTGCTGGTGGGCAATGTCTTGCGCCTGCCCGCTCGGCTCAAGCCAGGATTGACCTTTGCGGTAAAGAAGCTCTTGCGCTTGGGCATCATCCTGCTCGGTATCCGCCTGAGCCTGTTCGACGTGGCGCGCCTTGGCGCCAATGGGCTGCCGGTAGTCCTGCTGTGCATCGCCAGTGCGCTGTTGATCACCGCACAGGTGGGGCGCTGGCTGGGCCTCTCGCCGCGGCTGGCGACGCTCATCGCCGTCGGCACCTCCATCTGCGGTGTCTCGGCCATCGTCGCCACCGCCGGGGCCATCGACGCCGACGATGAGGAGGTGGCCTATGCCGTGGCCACCATCACCCTCTTTGGGCTGCTGGCCACCTTCCTCTATCCCTATCTGGCCCACGCCCTCTTTGGCGGGGACGCCGTCCGCGCCGGGCTCTTTATGGGCACGGCGATCCACGACACCTCTCAGGTGACCGGCGCCGCCATGATCTATGCTGAGACCTTTGCCCTGCCCCAGGGGCTCGACGCGGCCACGGTGACCAAGCTGGTTCGCAATGTCTTTATGGCTGTTGTTATCCCCTGCATGGCCCTCTCCTGTCGGCGGCGCGGGAATGAGCAGACGGCGGAAACGACGCGCTTTGCCCTGGCGCAGTGGCTGCCTCTTTTTGTCATCGGTTTTGTGGCTCTAGCCGCGCTTCGTACCCTCGGAGACGGTGGCCTGACCGCCGGGGGGCGAGCGCTGGGCCTGTTGGACGCCGCCGGTTGGCGGGCGCTCTATAGCGCAGCGGGGCGTTGGGCTGCCGATTTGCTCACTATAGCGCTGGCCGCTGTGGGTCTGAGCACGCGATTGGAGGTGTTCAAGGGTCTGGGGTTCAAGCCCCTTCTTGTCGGTCTGGGCGCGGCGTTGACGGTAGGGGTGATTGGCGTTATCGGTATTGTCATGGTCGGCGCCACGCTGGGCTGCTGAGACGATTCATGAGATTTCCTCCCCTCGTTCGCGCCACCTTTTTGGCCCGGCCCAACCGCTTTCGCGCCGAGATCATGGTGGAAGGTGTTCGCGCCGCGGCTCACGTAGCCTCGCCGGGGCGCATGACCGAGCTGCTACTGCCCGGCCGCACGGTGTGGGTGACGCCAGCAGCCGCGCCGCACCGCGTCACCGACTATGATCTCAAGCTCGTCGAGCATGATGGCGTCCTGGTATCGGTGGATTCACGGCTGCCCAACGCCCTCTTTGCCGAGGCGTTGGCCGCCGGCCGGATACTGGCCGATAGCGGCTATACGACGGTGGAAAGCGAGGTGGTCTTGGGCGGGAGCCGACTCGACTTTTGCCTGTCAGGAGCCTCGGGTATCTGTTGGGTCGAGTGTAAATCGGTAAACTTGGTAGAGGATGGGCTGGCCCTCTTTCCCGATGCGCCCACGGTGCGCGGTCGTAAGCACCTGCTCGAGTTGATCGCTGCCGTGGGGGCCGGCCAGCGCGCCCTGGCTGCCTTTATCATCCAGCGTGACGACGTCGCGGCCTTTGCGCCCCATGCTGAGGCCGATCCCGACTTTGCCGCGGCCTTACACGAGGCGCAGCATCACGGTGTTGATATCATCGCCTGGACCTGTCGCGTCAATCTGCACGAGATTGTCCTGGATCGGCAGGTGCCGCTATGTCTCGGCGCCATGCCAAAGGGGGAAACATGAGTGACGCCGGGATCCCCATGGTGCCTGAACGTATGCTGGTGATCCTGACCGGGCCTGTCGGTGGCGGCAAGAGCACGACCGCCTTGGCCCTCGCCGAACGATTTCGCGCACGTCGGCAGACGGCAGCAGTCATCGATCTGGACGTCGTCTATTGCATGGCTCGCCAGGCGGATGGCTTTGGCGAGATGAATATCTGGACCACGGCTCGTCGTGCTGCGGCTGCTCTCGCCGACGCCTTTTTCCGCGATGGGCTGCATATCGTCATTGTGGAGGGCGAGTTCTTTTCTCAGGATGAAGTCGATGCGTTATACGCCCATCTGGCCACGCCGGTTGAGCGCCATTTCGTGACCCTCATGGTGTTTCTGGAGCAGGCATTGCATCGTGTGGCGGGAGACCCGAGCAGGGGACTATCACGCAATCCCGACTTTCTTGGATGGTTGCACGCTCAATTCGTCCAATCGCTGCCCTTCTTGCGCGCATCGAGCCTGGTTGTCGACGCCGGTCAGCGCTCCCCACACGAGCTGGCCGAGGTAATAGAGGTCATGATATCGAGGTCTGTGGCAGATAGCAGCGATCACATCTCTCGACGTGGCTAGCAAGGGATCTCGCAGGATCGATTATACACAGCGCGCGCTCTTTTGAATGGACACCCCATCTGTTCCAGAGTATAATCCTCACCGCACTATACTCTATCCACGCTCTGGACAAACTCGATATCACGTCATAGCTTCACACCGTACTGCTTTGCGCGAGTTGTTCGGGCATTCGCAGAGAGGGGACATATGAGCATGCGCACGAGAGGATTCGTTCTATCTACCCTGTTGGTGGTGTTTGCCATGGTGGTGGCTGGCTGTGCTCAGCCCGTCGTGCCCACGCCGGTGGTAGAGAAGCAGATCGTCCAGGAGACGGTGATCGTCCAAGAGACGGTCGTGGTCAAAGAGGCCGTCGAGGTGGAGAAGGAGGTCACCCGGGTGGTGGAGCGGGTCGTGACCGTCACGCCGGCGCCACAGCCCACCCGCGATCCGGATGCCAAAACGATCTTGCGCGTTGGCACCGGCGACAGCGGCGAGGGCCTAAACCCTCACCAGGAGATCATCCAAGATTTTGAGGACGAAAACCCCGACATTCTCGTGCAGCTTGAGGCGGTGGCTGGCCGCGATTACTATGCGCGGCTGCTGACCCAGATCGCTGCCGGCGATGCCCCAGACCTGATGCAGATCGGCGACGACGCCGTGCCCATGTTCGTGGATCGGGGCGCCTTCTTGCCGCTGGACGATTTTATCGACGGGGACTACCCGTTGGATCTGGATATCTATCTCCCTGGCGTCTTGGAGCCCGGCCAGTGGGAGGGCCAGCAGTATTTGTTGCCCAAGGACTTTTCCCCGCTAGGCGTCTACTATAACAAGGCGCTCTTTGATCGTTTTGACGTGCCCTATCCCCAGGATGGCTGGACCTGGGATGACCTGCTGGCCACGGCGCAGGCGCTAACCCAGGATACCAACGGCGATGGTCGCACCGACATCTGGGGCATCCAGCTTCCGGCGTCGTGGACCACCGGTTTCGAGTATTGGGTGGCGGCGGCCGGCGGGCAGTTGATCAGCGACGACGGCCAAAGCTTTGTGGGCTATATGGATTCGCCCGAGGTGCAGCGCGCCGTCCAGTTCTATGCCGATCTCTACAACACCCACAATGTCGCTCCGCCTCCCGCCGACTTGAACCTCTTTGGCGGTGGCAATACCCAGTTTGACAACGGGCAGGCCGCCATGCGCATCTTTGGGCGCTGGCCCCAGAGCGGCTATCTGGACAACCCCGAGATCGATCTCGGCGTGGTAGGGCCGCCACAGGATGCCCGCCGGGCCAATGTCCTCTTTTGGGGAGGGTTCGGTATCTATAGCGGCAGCCGAGACCCCGAGGCCGCCTGGCGCTTTTTGCGTCACTACACCGGCAGCGAGGGCGCCGAGGTCTGGCAGAGTTGGGCATTGCCGACGGTTAGAGAGGTGGCGGAAACAGCCGGATTCACCGAGGATCCCATCGAGGGCGTCTGGATCAATGAGCTGAACCATCTTGCGCCTCGCGCCTATACCCTCACGCCCTACTGGGGCGAGACGGCGGACCCGGCGCTGCGCATGGTGCTGGAGAGTGTGATCATCGATCCCGATGCGGACGTGGCCGAGATCTTGGCCGAAGCCGCGGTCCAGGCGCAGGACGCGCTGGATAACCTCCAGTAACAATCAGTCGGTGCGCCGAGCAGGCAAGAGTCTGCTCGGCGCACCGCGTGCTCAAACGGCTCTACCCCAATGCGCTTTCAGAGCATCGCACTCTAGTTCGCAGAGGACGTGACTTTTTGTCCAGCGTATCTGCCGCCCGTCGACCGTCCACCCGCCAGCGAGCCGCTCGTCAACGGATGACGTTTGCCTTTTATCTGTGCATCTCGCCCTGGCTGCTAGGCCTTTTCGTCTTGATCCTGGGGCCGATGCTGGTCTCGCTTGGCGTCAGCATGACCCGCTGGGACCTGCTCACACCGCCCCAGTTCATTGGGCTGCGTCAATACCGACGTCTGCTCGGTGGGGATCGCCTCATCGCCCAAGCCCTGCGGGTAACCTTTACCTATACCGCCGCCTATGTGCCCACCGAGATGATCGGCGGACTATCCATCGCGCTCCTGCTTAATCAAAGGGTGCGCGGCATCAGGGCGTTGCGCGCCATCTACTATATGCCCTCGGTGCTCTCGGGGGTGGCCTTTGTCGTCGTCTGGATGTGGCTGCTGCATCCCGACGCCGGCCTGATCAATCAGGCTCTCTATCTGGTGGGCATCGAGGGGCCGCGCTGGCTGATGAACCCCAGGACTGCGCTTGTGGGGCTGTGGATGATGAGCCTGTGGGGCCTGGGCCGCGCGGCGATCATCTA
>SKLG01000308.1 GCA_007123335.1 Anaerolineae bacterium
ACAGGGCCTTGGTGTTGGTGTAGCAGATGCGCTCCAGGGCGGCGTCGCCGATGCCCCGAGCGCGCAAGGCGTCGAGGATGCAGGCGTAGCTGCGCGGAGGGCGCTCGCGAGCCGTGGCATGGCCCACGTCAAAGCCCTCGCAGGCGTCGGTGCCGAACAAGAGCTTGTCCGGCCCTAGTGCGTCGACGCCCAGCTCCACCCGCAGCGGATCGACGTAGGTGGTATCGACGAACACCCGGTCATGGCGCTTGGCCAGCGGGATCGCCTCCAGGCGCAGGTGGGCGAGGATGAGGGCGACGTCGGGATAGGCCTGGATCAGCGGCTCGTACTTGTTCGCCGACATGGGTGTGCCGTCGCTGTCGGCGTGGGTCAGGATGGGCCAGCGGTGCTCCTGGGCGCAGGCAAACACCTCATCCAGCGCCTCACGGGTCACGGCATAGTGGTCCAACGTGGGATGGATCTTGATCCCGCGAAAGCCAGCCGCCGCCGCTCGCGGGACGTCGTCGCGCCACGCCGGGTCGTGCGGGTTGATCCACAGCAGCCCGCCCAGGCGGTCGCCGTGGCGCTCGACCATGTCGATGGCCTCGTCGGTGGCCAGGCGCTGGCTCACGGTGGTGGCCGTCGCCGAGGAGACGAGCATGAAACGCACGCCCTCGTGGTCGGCGATGTAGAGCAGGTCCTCGGGGTAGAACGCCTCGCCCACCACGCCGGGCAGACGCCCGATGTGGGTATGGCAGTCGATCAAGGGGATGTCCACGCGGGTCATCGGTTCCCTCCACGGTATGAGATAGGGTTCAGAGACGGCTAATAGGGCGCAGGCGCATCGGCATAGCGCTCGGTCCAGCCGCGCTCGCGCACGGCTTCGAGGACGGCGAGATGCTCGTCCACCATGTTATCCATCATCTGCGTGATGGGCAGCCCGTGGGGGCAGACCTCCTCGCATTTGCCGCAGTGGGTGCACGACTGGATCAGCGCCAGACGCCGGGCAAAGGCGCGCTCCATGCGCCCCTTGACCCATCCCGCCAGCGGGAAGGTGAGGATCTGCTCCAGCCCGATGGTCCTGACCTCGTTGTAAAAGACGTCGTGGTAGAGCAGACCGTCGATGGGCACGCCGGCCTCGCAGACGGGCTGGCACACCCGGTCGCAGATGCGGCAGGAGCGATGCTCCAGCTCTTGGCGACAGCGCTCCACCTCGACCTCCTCGGCGGGCGTGAGGGCGAGGGAGGGGCGATCCAGCACCCGGTGGTTGAGCTCCAGATGCTCCATCGAGCTGATGCCCGGCACCATGGTGTGGATCGGCTGGTTGGCCAGCCAGGGCAGGGCCACCTCTGCCGGGGCCAGGCCGGCGTCCACCGGCTTCATGATGACCATGCCGGCGTCGTGCCGCTGGCAGACCGGGACGAGCTGCTCCAGCGCCTCGCGCCGGACGATGTTCAGCGGAAAGATCACGGCGTCGATGAGGCCGGTCTCGACGCCCTGGGCCAGCGCGGTGAGGTCGCTGTGGCCGGCCAGCCCCAGGAAGCGGATCTTGCCCTCCTCCCGCGCCTTGAGCAGCGCCTCCACCGAGCCGCCGGGAGCGAAATGGGCCTGGCGCATATCGTGGTTGTAGGTGCGCAGGTAAAAGATGTCCAGGTAGTCGGTGTCCAGCTCGGCCAGGTCCTCGTCGATGCGTCGCATGGCCCCGTCATAGCTGGCTTCGTGGGTCTTGGTCACCACCACACAGCGCCCGCGATCCTGCTTGATCACCGGCTTGAGCATGGTGCTGCTGGAGCCATAGCGCCCATCGAAATAGTTCAGGCCCAGATCCAGGGCGCGCTGGTAGACCCGCGTGCCCTCCTCGATCTCGAGCAGCGAGATGTACCCACCGCCAACGCCCAGGATCGAGACCTCTAGCTCCGTTCGGCCCAATCGTCGATACTCCATCTACACACCTCAGCAAAAAGGATACGGGCGACCCGGGCTCAGATACCCAGGTCGGCGTTGATCTCGGCCTCGTAGGCGCCCACCGTCTCGGCCTCGACCTCGTCCAGCGTCACCGGGCGATTCTGCACGCTGGATTCACAGCTGGCATAGCACAGCGCCATGGCCCGGCGGCCCATCAGCCCATCGACCTCGGGGGTTTGCCCGCTCTGCACGCAATCGGCCAGCTCGTAGAACTCGATGGCCAGCAGCTTGCGATCCGCGTCGGGGAAGGGCATGTTGTAGGCCGACATCCGTTCGCCGCCGAACAGGTGGGCTGTGATGTCGTCCAGGCGGAAATCGGGCACCAGCTCTAGCAAGGCGTCGCCAGTGATCTCGCCCTGCTCGTCGAGGTGCACGATGGGCGAGATGCCGTTGCGCGTGCCGCCGGGGATGAGCGAGCCGCGGCTGCCAAAGATCTGCCGCGCCCCGAACCCGCGTCCGTGCCCGGCGTAGGACTGGGTCCACTGGCCCATGGTGCCGTTGGAGAAACTCACGACCGAGACCAGGGTATCCTCGGCGGTGGCGGTGATCGAGTCGGGCATCTCGGCGGCCCAGCGCTCGTAAAAGCCGCTGACGCCCCCGCCCCGCGTCTTTTCGCGGGTGGTCTCCCAGAGACGAATCTCGCCAAAGACCTGGCGCACGTCGCCCATGTAGTAGAGCATCATATCGGCGTTGTGCACGCCGCCGTCGAGGAGCATGCCGCCCATGTTCTTCTGATGGCGCCAGGG
>SKLG01000355.1 GCA_007123335.1 Anaerolineae bacterium
GAACGCGATAACGTCGCGATAGCAGGCGCTCGAGACGGGTCTACGTTGGAAGGCTAATGCGGATGGAGTACGCTGTCAACTGGATGCGCTGGCGTTCGCTGCTAATGTCCGATTTTGACAGATAGGAGCTGTCGCATAAAATAAATGGTTAGCGAACGAGATGGACAGTAGGTGGGGCTCCCTCTTTATCCGGGTGCCCCACCGTTCTTGAGCGGCATGGTCTGCCGTGAGTAGGGTGCGCGTGGGCGAATAGCGCCCGAAACGCCTTTGACAAAAAGAAGGCGCTGCGCTATAATCAAAGATCGTGAACAAGGATCAAGAGGTGTGAGCAAAGGGGGAGAATTTGCCTACCATCAATCAGCTAGTGCGCAAGGGGCGCAAGAGCGCCAAGAATAAATCGAATGCACCGGCCTTGGGCTATACCTATAACTCGCTCAAGGGACGCATGAGCCGCCTCGAAAGGGGTGCGCCTCAGCGGCGTGGTGTGTGCACGCAGGTGCGAACGATGACACCGAAAAAGCCAAACTCGGCGCTGCGCAAGATCGCCAGGGTTCGCCTCTCCAATGGGATCGAGGTGACAGCTTATATTCCTGGTGAGGGCCATAACCTGCAGGAGCACTCGGTAGTGCTGGTGCGTGGTGGCCGTGTAAAGGACTTGCCCGGCGTTCGTTATCATATCGTACGCGGCACGTTGGATACCGCGGGGGTAAGTGGGCGTTCTCGCGGCCGTTCGCTGTACGGTACCAAGGCGCCACGATAAGCTATCGACGCCTGTTAGGGTCTGCTGAGTGCTGGCGTCTATCGCCGCAGTAGTTGAACTGGTTAACGATCGGGCGGCTATGTGACGCCAGATTTGTTCTCGGAGGATCAGGAATGCCAAGACGGTATCGGCCAGAACGTCGTGAAGTTGAGCCAGATTTGCGCTACAATAGCGAACTGGTTTCCATATTTATAAACAAAGTCATGCAAAGCGGCAAGAAAAGTGTCGCGCGCCGGCTCGTCTACGATGCCTTTGACGAGGTGGCGGAGCGGACCGGCCAGGAACCCCTGGAGCTCTTTGAGCAGGCCATCCGCAACACGTCACCGATGATCGAGGTCAAGCCGCGGCGCGTGGGTGGTGCAACCTATCAGGTGCCGGTGGAGGTCTCGTCGCATCGTCGCCTATCACTGTCCATGCGCTGGCTCATGGCGGCAGCGCAGGCTCGGCCCGGCAAGACCTTCTCAGAAAAGCTGGCTGCTGAGCTCATGGATGCTGCTCGCAACCAGGGTGCGGCCATCAGGCGGCGGGAAGAGACCCACCGGATGGCAGAGGCGAACAAGGCTTTTGCACATTATCGCTGGTAAGCTCGCGCTCTAGCCCGGATCGGTCTTGTCCAGTTGTAGCATGGCGGCGCCGTATCGGTTTCCTGTGCATGGGCTCGTGCGTTTGAACACACAGGGTGGAGGAACCTACGGTGGATGACCGTCCCCTACAACAGACGCGGAATATCGGCATCATTGCCCACATCGATGCGGGCAAGACGACGACGACGGAACGTATCTTGTTCTACACCGGCAAGACGTATCGTCTCGGAAATGTCGATGAGGGCACTACGGTCACCGATTGGATGGAGCAGGAACGCGAACGAGGCATCACCATCGCCTCGGCGGCAGTGACCTGCTTCTGGCGCGATTATCGCATTAACATCATTGATACACCAGGACATATCGATTTCACTGCCGAAGTGCAGCGCAGCTTGCGTGTGCTGGATGGTGGTGTAGTAGTGTTTGACGCCGTCCACGGGGTTGAGCCCCAATCAGAGACGGTATGGCGACAGGCAGACCGCTTTCATGTGCCACGGATCTGCTTTATTAACAAAATGGATAGGACGGGAGCCGATTTCTGGCGCTCTATCGGGACGATCCGAGAGCGCCTGGAAGCTGCACCTGTGGCGATACAGGTGCCTATCGGAGTGGAATCCTCGTTTGTCGGCATGGTCGATCTTATTGACCTCGTAGCGCGGGTGTACCATGACGATCTGGGAAGAGAGGCCTCAAGGGAGGCGATCCCAGAAGATTTGGTAGACCTAGTGGCTGAAAAACGGCAGGAATTGGTCGAAGCCATCGCCGAGACGGATGACGTCTTGTTGGCCAAGTATCTGGACGGAGAGGATCTCACACCGGAAGAGTTGCGCGGAGGACTGCGTCGAGCCACGTTGGCCGGCCAATTGGTGCCGGTGTTGTGTGGGGCGGCGTTGCGTAACAGAGGCGTGCAGCCGGTTCTAGACGCCATTGTGGACTATATGCCGTCTCCTTTGGAGGTGCCCCCAATTCATGGGCTGCACCCCAAGACGGAGGAGGATATAGTGCGTCACGCTGATCCCCAAGAGCCCCTGGCGGCGTTGGTGTTCAAAATCGTGACGGACCCCTTTGTAGGCCGGCTGGCCTACATGCGCGTGTACTCCGGCAAGCTTCGCTCCAACTCCTCTGTGTACAACTTTCCCAAAGATCGTAAAGAACGCATCGGTCGCCTCCTGCATATGTATGCCAATCATCGGGAGGAGGTAGACGAGGTATCCGCGGGCGATATTGTCGCCGTCGGCGGGCTCAAGTTTACCTTTACAGGCGATACGCTCTGCGATCGCTCGCACCCGGTGGTGCTCGAATCGATCACGTTCCCCGAGCCGGTGATCTATGTGGCCATCGA
>SKLG01000256.1 GCA_007123335.1 Anaerolineae bacterium
AGACCCGTTTCGTCGAGGGGATGCGGGCGCTGGGGCTGCGCGTTCAGGGGGCCGAGGTTCCCCAGCGCTGGGCCGGCGCGCGGGCGGGCCTAACCCGCTTTGGCCGGAACAATTTCGCCTACGCCAACGGCGGTCCCGGGCCCGCCGGGTCATGGATCGTGATCGCCTCCTGGTTCGTCGACGCCGAAGTGCCCGCCGATGAGCCGACCCTCGATTCCCCCTGTCCGCCGGGCTGCCGCGCCTGCATCGAGGCCTGCCCCACCGGCGCGCTGGTGGAGCCGATGGTCATGCGCATGGATCGCTGCATCGCCCGCCTGAGCTACTATACGCCGCACCCCATCGCCCCCGAGTTGTGGAAGGCTATGGGCTCTTGGGTCTATGGCTGCGACGTGTGCCAGGACGTCTGTCCGTTGAATCGCGGCGCCTGGCAGGAGCGCGAGCCGGCCCCCTGGCTCGAAGAGGTGGCCGAGCTGCTCACGCCCCGCGCCCTGGCGACGATGAGCGAAGAGACCTATCGCCGACGTATTCATCCCCTGTTCTGGTATATTTCGGCCGACGACGTGGACCGTTGGCGCCGCAACGCCCAGCGGGCCGTTGACGCCATGGAAGGCTGACCGACCCCACCGCAGGCTTTTACTCACCATACCTGGAGACTCAACATGAAGATCACCAACGTCAAGACCTTTCTCGTCGATGGCGGCTTTCGCCCCTGGACCTTTGTCAAGGTCGAGACCAGCGACCCCGGCGTCGTCGGCTGGGGCGATTGCACCGACTGGGGCTCGCCGGGGCCGGTGGCGGCCACCGTGGAGCGCTATGCCGAATGGGTCATCGGCCGCGACCCGATGCAGGCCGAGGCCATCTGGTGGGACCTGAGCGCGGCCTCGGTGCGCCACACCGGGGGGATCGCCTCCAAGGCCATGTCGGGCATCGACTCGGCGCTATGGGACATTCGCGGCAAGGTGCTGAACGCGCCGGTGTGGCAGCTCCTGGGCGGCAAGATGCGCGACCGCCTGCGGCTCTACTGGTCGCACTGCGGCTCGACGCGGCGTCGCCACGCCGACCTGCTGGGCCTGCCGCCGGTGCGAACCACCGACGACCTGCGGGTCCTCTCCGAGGAGGTGCTGGCCAGGAGCTATACGGCGATCAAGACCAACATCATGGACCTCGAGGACCTCTCCGACGGCGGCGGCGCCGTCAACCAGTTCCGCAGCCGCGCCGGCGACGCCTCCCCGGCCGCCATCCGCAACGCCGTGGCCGTGGTGCAGACCTTTCGCGAAGCGTTGGGTCCCGACGTCGGCATCGCCCTGGATGTGGCCTTTTCCTTCCGGCTGGGCGGCGCCATCAAGCTGGCCCAGGCGCTAGAGCCCTATAACATGATGTGGCTCGAGACCGAGACCTTTGATCCCCAGGCGCTGCGCATGATCCGCGACAACACCAAGACGACGATCTGCACCGGCGAGTCGATCTTTGGCACGCTGGGTTACAGGCCCTACCTGGAGCTGCACGCCCAGGACGTCATCATGCCCGACCTGGCCTGGAACGGCATCACCATGGGCAAAAAGATCGCCGACATGGCCCACAGCTATGACATCCTCTTTGCGCCGCACAACTGCCACAGCCCGCTGACCACCCTGGTGTCGGCCCACGTCTGCGCCACGGTGCCCAACTTTTTCATCCAAGAGTTTGACACCGACGACGCGCCCTGGCGCGACGATCTGCTCACCCATCCCTTTGAGGTGCAGGACGGCTTCTTGATCCTCCCCGAGCGTCCGGGGCTGGGCTCTGATCTCATCGAGGAGGAGCTGCTCAAGCACCCGGCCAAAGAGTATCCCTGGGCGCGTTGAACCCAAAGAAGGCGCGCTCCTCGGTTTCGGCGCGCGCCTACCTTTGACAGAGGCTACCGATGATGTAATATCAGGTTTCCGGTAGCTCGTTAGCCGGTCATCTCTGGCAGGAGTAACTCTATCCATGTCCGATCAGGCCTCTCGCACCGAGATCGACGCCATCCTCAGCGACCTGCAAGCCGAGATTCGACGTCACCGCGTCACTCTCGGCGAATTGGGCTCCCTCGACCCGCCCGACCCGCTGGCCCAAGTGCGCGAGTGGCAGCGGGTGAACAGCCACCTGCCTATCGGCTGGCCGGTGATGCCCAAGGGAATCTGGCCCAAGATGGTGGCCTATGCGCAAAAGATTACTCGGCGGTTGTTGCGTTGGTATATCAATCCGCTGGTGGAGCAGCAGAACGCCTATAACGCGGCGGTAACCGAGGTGCTTGGCGGTGTCTATCAGCGCATGGACGAGATCGAGCAGAGGCTGGTGGGTATCGCCGAGCGCGTTGATGCGCACGTCGAGGCATCGGCTACCTGGCGCGAGACGGTCGATCAACTACAGCAGCACGCTGGAGACTCTGACGCCTGGCTGCGCGCTCTTGAGGCGCGGATCGAGGAGGCACGCCAGGTATTGCAGAGCGAGCGGGCGTTGCATGAGGATCGCGAGGAGGCCGTTCGCCTGCGCCTGCAACGGTTGGAGAACTGGCGCCGCGGCGATATCCTCCATGAGCAGAGAGGGCAGGATCAAGATGCCGGCGCTGCCGCATCTCCCGGCATCGACTATTACCTGCTGGGCGCGCGCTATCGCAACACGGTCAGCCTGGCCTCGCGGCTGGGTGATTACGACGA
>SKLG01000069.1 GCA_007123335.1 Anaerolineae bacterium
AAACCGGCGCCCAGCAAGAACTCGGCCCTGTAGCCGAGGCGCTCCACCACGAGACCGCCGCTGTAGCTCACCGAGCCAAAGCCCATGCTCATAGTCATAGCTGTGGCTCCAGAGACCAGCGATCGCCACGCGGGGTCGGCGATCTCCATCTGCAATGCCTGAAACGAGGGACGCCAGAGCGACAAGAGGGAATAGACGCCCAGGACGCCCAGCGCCCCGCCTACCCAGTGGGGCACCACCGCCATGGTCAACAGACTGACGCCGACGCCAAGGGAGGCGAGGGCCATGGCCCAGCCGCTGCTATGCCCACGAGAGATGCGCTGGCTACTCAAGGCGATGACGGCGGCTAACAGCATGGCGGCACTGGTGATAGCGCCGATGAGCGAGGTGGGCAGCCGATGGATGGTGTCCAGATAGGGCGAGGAAAAGACGCGACATGCCGCATAGGCGCCATTGTTGAAAAAGGCCACCGACACCAGCAGCACCAGTGGCAGCCCAACGCGGAACTTGACAGCGCTGCGCTCAGCGCCTGTACCGACAGGGGCGAGATCTTCGTGGCGGACGAGTAGGATCAACGGCACAAGACCGACTATGACCGGCACCATGGCGCCCCACAGGGCGTAGCGATAGGGCAGGGCGAACTCGGTAGTGGTGCCTAATAGCGCCGCAAAGACGCCGGGCAGCAGCCCGCCGACGAGCGTTCCCAGAAAGCTGCCCATTCCGTAGAACGCTTCACTCAGGGCATAGGCCCCACGACGGTTCGTCGGCGTGGTCAGGCCGGCCATCACCGCGACAGCGTTCACCGAGAAAAAGGCCCATCCCGACGAGCTCAGCATCTGGCTGAGCAGCACCCAGGAAAAGCGCGTCGCGTCGGGCAGCATCTCGGTCAGGGGCAGGAGCGCCATACCGACCATGGTCACCAACGCGCCGAGGAGCATCACCCGCCGCGGCCCTTTGCGCGTCCCCAGTGCGCCGCCGGGCAGGCTGGAGAGGGAAAAGCTGATCGCCCCTACCGCCGACATGGCGCCGACCGAGTCGACGCCCAGCCCCAGGCGCAGCAGGTAGAGGGCGTTCAACAACTGGCGCAGCCCCAAAAAGGCGCTAGCGCCCAGACTCGTGGCTGCACAGAGCAGCCAGACGTCGCGGGGGTATCGCGCCGAGAGGCTTAACCGCAACGAACGCGCCATACGCCCCAGCCTCTTATGCAGGGATGGTGCCATCGGGATCCCACAAATCTTGCCAGCCTTTTGCGCCCTCCCAGAGAAACACCTGCCCCTTGATCAAACGGCACCCTTTGTCGATGGCTGCGATGGCCGCCATCTCCTCGGCGCTGAGCCTATCCTCCACTACCGCGCGCAGATTCGCCAGATAATGGGCGCGCGTCGTCGAGAAGGGGATCGGTGTCTGCCCGCGCTGCACCGCCCACATGACGCACACCACGGCGGGATGCACGCCATGACGTGCGGCGATATTGACGATTGTCGGGTCCTCGGTATCTACGGTATCCTTAGGCGTGCGGTCGCGCTCCGGACGATGCGGCGACCCGATGGGGCAATAGCCCACCGGCTCTATGCCGTGCTCGCGCACATAGGCAAACAGCTTGGGCTGCTGGAAATGGGGATGCAACTCCATCTCGTGGACAGCGGGGCGGATACGCGCATCGCGCAGCAACAACTCCAGCTTGGGGATGGTCATGTTCGAGACGCCGATATGCCGCGTCAGGCCCAGGTCAACCAGCGCCTCCATCTGCCGCCAGGTGCGCATAAAGGCCTCGTGGCGATAGGGGCGCGCATGGGGATTGCGCCATTCCACGTTCACCCCCGGCGCGTGATAGTTGGCAAAGGGCCAGTGCACCAGATACATATCTAGATAGCCGAGTTGCAGATCATCCAGCGACTGCCGGCAGGCGGGGATGACATCCTCCTCGGCATGCTTGTCGTTCCACAGCTTGGAGGTGATCCACAACTCGTCGCGAGGCACTCCGCCGGCCATGACCTGCTTTAGCGCTTGACCGATCTCCCGTTCGTTGGCATAGACGGCGGCGCCATCGAAATGCCGATAGCCCACCTCCGCCGCGCCCAGGACAGCGTCGGCCACGAGCTGCGCGGGCGCGTGGTCGGAGCCAAAGGTGCCCAACCCGATGGCCGGCATCTGCGCGCCGGTGTAAAGGGTACGCTGAGGGACATGGGCCGGGTCTACCGCATCGGCAGCCCACCGGAAGGTGGCTGATCGCTCATCAGTCATGATCCGTCTCTCCTGGGAAAAGGTCTCACAGATCCGGGATAACATGCACGTTGCTCCCAGAGCTATTCATAGCACAGGACATTGTACGTGACACTCGACCTTGGGCAAGTATGCGCTCTTTAGACGCTTGGCATACAAGCCGCCCTTTTGGCAATCATGCGCGATCGGCTTACTATCAAGCTCGATGAAGAGGCTTGGCCTCTCTCAATCACCGATTCCGCACGCGCAGAGAGGACATCACCATGGCTGCACACCTTCGACCCTATCGTGGCGATCCTGACGTCATCGCTATCCGCGATTTTCTCGTCACCGCGCACCGCGCATCCGCCCAACCCTTGACGTGGCGGCTGGAGCGCTGGAATTACGCCCGCTACTTTGTGGTGCCCATGCTCGCCACCTATGGCGGCCCCGACGACGAGACTTTGGTGCG
>SKLG01000443.1 GCA_007123335.1 Anaerolineae bacterium
AACTGGCGGTTGGTATGAGCCAGGGCGTCGAGGGTGTCCTTGAGCTGCGACTGACGGTTGCGTGCCTCCTCCAAGAGATCGCGCGCCTGGCCATAGTGTGTCCACGACCATTCGGCTAGATCGTGGATGGGGCGGTATATGAAGTACAAGGTGGCAACCATGATCCACAGAGACGCGATGGCCACAAGCGCGTCGGTCCTGGGCATGATGCGCAACAGCCAGGCAAGAAAGAGCAATATGCTCTGGCCCAAGGCGCTTATCAAAGCCGCCGAGAACCCCAAGAACGCCGCCGCCAGAGCGGTGGGCACCATGAGCAGGATCAGGATTCCAGGGATTCTCAGCCAGCGGTGGAAGGAGAATACCGCTGCCATCAAGGCCATGATCGTCGCCCAACGGCCTAGCTCATCGTTCCATGTCTGGACCAGAAACGCGGCAAACGCCAGAGCGCACAGAAACAGGGACAGGTTCAAGGCGACCGACGGCTCGGCAAGCCCCCACGCAGAGAGGCCCAGCGCAATGGCCGGCACCAGCAACAGCAACAAAGCCAAGCCGGGGGAGGCGCGCAGCTCTTGACCGAATGCGCGGTGGGCATCGCGTGTGCTCGACATGGGGTATCTTCCTCCAGGGCACTGCTGTTTGCCGTTAGACTTTGGCGATTGCATGCGAAAAGCCATCTTGAGCTGCTCTCCGCGCTCGCTCAGGCCTCGATGGGCTCATCCGTGATGCTGCTGATGGAGAGATCGATGCGCAGCAAGCGGTTCGTCCCCCATGCAGCGGCGCGAAACGGCTCACGTGGTGTGTAACGATCCTGGCCATCATACTCCTTGACATCACATTTTAAAGGCGGTCGGCGTGCGGTTCATCACTGGACCCATTATAGGCGGGGACCAAAGACGCGGCAAAAGCACGAGTGCGCCAAGAGTGGGGCGCGAGCGGCGCGAGCGGCGCAAGCGCGTGGATTGACGCGTCGCGTATACGGTGTAAAATGAAGCGATAACCGTCGAGGGATAGGAGCCTATTGTGAAACGTCTGACCAAGATGATCGGAATGCCCATCTGGACCCGGGAGCTGGTGATCCTGGCGCTTGGCGTCTTTTTCCTGCGCTTTGGCGAGGGCGTGGTGGGCGGCGCGCGGATGAACTTTTTCATCGACACGCTGGGCCTCACCGATGGCCAGGTCATGTGGCTGGAGGGGATGCGCGAGGTGCCGGGGCTAGCGCTGATGTTCATCGCCGCGCTGATGATGCATCTGCCACTCTCGTGGCGCGGCACGGCCGCGGTGTTGCTCATTGGCGTCGGCTATGCCCTCTATGCCGTGGTGCAATCCTACACGGCGCTGCTGGTGGTGGCAGTAGTGGCCAGCCTGGGCTTTCACCTGTGGATGCCCCTCCAGCCGGCGCTGGGCATGGCCATGGTGCGCAAGGACATGTCGGGGCGCGTGCTGGGCAGTCTGGCCTCGGTGGGAGCGTTGGCCTCCATCGTGGGTATGGGCGCTATCGCTCTGGTGTCGGGGATCATGGAGGCCTGGTCGCTGCGCCTCTATTATGTCGCTGGCGGCCTGATCATCGTCATCGCCGCCGTGCTGATGTTGCGCCTGCCCAAGGATATTGGCACCTCGGGGGCCAAGCAGCCGCGCATGCTCATCAAGAGCCGCTACTGGCTCTATTATGTGTTGACTTTTTTCGAGGGCGCACGCAAGCAGGTCCTGGCCAGCTTTGGGGCGCTGGTGTTGGTCAAATACTATGATCTCAGGGTATGGCAGATCAGCACGCTGCTGCTCGTCGGGGCCGTGATCAACTTTTTGATCGCCCCGCTCATGGGCTATCTGCTGGATCATTTTGGCGAGCGCCGGGTGATGCCATTGAGCTACACGGGGCTGGCGCTCTGCTGCCTGGGCTTTGCCTTTGTGCCCAATGTGTGGCTGCTCATCGGCTTTTTGATCCTGATCAGAATCCTGAGCATCTTGAACATCGGACTTTCCAGCTATGTGAACCGTATCGCGCCGCAGGAGGAATTGACGCCCACCCTCAGCGCGGGCGTCAGCATCAATCATGTGACCTCGGTGGCTATGCCGCTCATCGTCGGCGCCCTACTGGAGCTACCCCAGATAAATTATGAGCAGATCTTTATCGGCACAGCCATCCTGATCGGCTTATCCGTGCCCTTTACCCTGGCGATGCGCACGAAAGCGACGCCTGCGCTATCGACCCAGCCTGTTCCTGCCGAATAGTTGAGCCGGGTTCGGCGTTAGAGCATCCCTGCATCAGGCGGGGATGCTCTGAGACGTCACCGGCTCCAGCGCAGGCTCAGGCAACAAGGGGCGGAACTTGTAGCCATAGTGGATGATCCCCTCAGCCCCCTCCTCGCGCAGCTTGCGGGTGACCATCTCGACCTGCATGCCGATGCGCACATCGCCGGGATCCACATCGGTGAGCTGCGCGGTGATCAACGGCCCTTCCTCTAATTTGACCAGTGCCACCACATAAGGCACATAGGCTTCAAAGCCCTGCGGGGCGCTGTAGATTGTCGAGTGGGAATAGACCGTGCCCCGCCCAGAGAAGGACAGCGTCTGTTTGGCCGGACCGCCACAAGCCGGGCAAATATCTCTGGGCGGAAAGAGGCGCGCCTGGCAGTGTGGACAGACCTCGCCCACCAGGCCCAGCCGTTGATCGCG